>NZ_JBEXRC010000021.1:0-122467 GCF_040612915.1 Streptomyces sp. NPDC006326
GCCGCGGAACCGGCATCCGCGCGGTCAGCAGGCGGGTCGCGGCCAGCAGGTTCGCGGCCGAGCGGCGGCCGACCGTCAGGGCGCGGACGGCCGGCTCAGCCGGGATGGGGCGGGCCTACTCCGGGGGGCCGATGTAGTTCTTGAGGCCCGGGACGGTCAGGGTGCCGCCGAACTGGCCGGCCTGGACGACCTTGACGTTCGTGAAGAACGCGAACGGGACGTTCAGGGGCGGCGGGCTGTTCGGGCTGAACTCGATCGGGATGAGGCCGAAGAGGTTCCCCTTGAGGCTCTCGGTGTACATCGTCACCGTCGCGCCGCGGATCTTGGAGGTGGAACCCGGGCGGGACTTCAGGTGGGCGACGTTCCCGCTCTTGCCGACCGTCTGGTACAGGTCCTTGATGTCCAGCGAGTCGGCCGTGAACTTCAGGACCTTCTTGGTCTTGCCGCCCGCCGTCTTCACCTCGACGATGCCGTGGTAGTCCAGGCCGTAGAGGGTCAGCATCGAGCTGTCGAGGTACCAGGGCTCGTCCGGGAGGAGCGGGATGCCCGGTTCCAGCTTGGCGTCGGCCAGCGCCTTGGCGTCGTAGGTCGGGCAGGGGAAGGGTTCCTTCCCGTTCGCGTCCTTCGTCTCCGCCGGCTTGGGGGCGCCCGTCTCGTCCTTAGGGTTCGTCGCGGTGTCCTTGACGTCCTGGGACAGCTCGGAGACGTCGACCCCGGCTTTCTTCGCCGCCTCGCGGATCGCGTCCGCGGACGGGTCCGGGGCGGGCTTCGCCGGCGGCGCGGGCGTCGTCGTGGAGGGCTTGGGGGCCGTAGTGGGCGTGGACGGCTTGGTGGGGGTGGGCGTCGGGGTGGCCGACGGCTGGAGCGGCTTGGTGAGCGGGTCCAGCAGCCCCTTGAGCGCGTCTCCCACGCCCAGCGGGTCCAGCGGGTTCGTGGTCTTGGAAGGCGTCGGCGCGGCGGCCGGGGCCTTGGGGGCCGTCTGCTGCGCACCGGCGGCTGCGGCCGAGGTGCTGGCGGACGGCTTCGGGGCCGGCGGGGTGACGCCGGGCTTGGGGGCGGCGGAGGCACCGGGCGCGGGCGTCGCGGTGGCCGACGAGCTCGGCGAGGGCGTCTTCGAGGGGCTCGGGGAGGCCGACTCCGCGGGACTGTCGGACCGGGTCACGCAGGGCCCGGGCGCGAAGGGGATCTCCTGGTCGTCGGCCAGGGCCAGCTTCGGCGCCATGCCCATCCCGACGAAGACCGCGGTCGGCATGGCCGCCAGCGCCATCGTCTTGCCGACGGGTATCTGGATCTTGTTCAGCAGCGACTTCCGGGGCGCGGCGTGCCGCGGACCCCTTCTTTCACGGGACTCCGCGCTCGGGGCCACGCCCGGCTGCGTCTCGTCACCCCGCACTGTTCCTCCCGCCATCGGCGTGGGCAGTCGTCTCGCTCGCGTATGCCGTTTCCGTTCCGCGGGGCGCCGGGATGCCCTGGGGGCCGCCCGCCATCGCCTCTGCCCTGCCGAGGTCGTCGGCCGCGGGGTCCGTCTCGTCCGCCGGGGTGCCGGGGGCCCACGCCAGGGCGAGGCCGCCGCCGATCATGGCGCAGGTGAAGCCGATGAAGAAGCCGCCGAGGTTGGACACCGGCAGCGACACCAGGGCCAGCAGGATCGAGGCGACACCGGCGAAGACCCGGATTCCCTGCTGGAACCAGAGAGCCAGCCCCAGGGTGATGAGCAGGATGCCGATGATCAGCGAGCCGGAGCCGGCCGTCGTCGCCATCGCGAGGGTGACATTGCCCAGCCGGAGGTCCGCGTACGGGAAGTACGCGATAGGGAAGCCACTGAAGAGCGTGAACAGCCCGGCCCAGAAGGGACGGCGACCGCGCCAGGCGTAGAAGTGGTAATACACCACGGTGAGCCAAGCGTCATCCGAGCGGCGAACGTAGACCGGGGCCTGGGGGTTCATGGACTACAGCTCCCTGGAAACGGTGGTACGGAGAACTCTGTGGAGCCCGGTCGGGCGGACGGCCTCGGCAGCGGCATTGTGCCGCCGCCGGAACCGACCGCCCTTCCGGTCACACTCCGGGACGGATTACTTCTCGTCCTGGTAGCACGGCTGGTCGCCACCCATGAGGCGCAGCTTGAGGTCGGGCAGCTTGAAGGTGCCCGCCGTCGTCGCCCACGCCTTCTGGCGCACGTTCGTCAGGGTCGCCTTGTCGGCGCGCTGCGAGAACGCGTAGGGGCTCGCGACCGTACCGGCCTGCGGCTTGGTCTTGTGGCTCGCGTCGCCCACGGCGACACCGATGTCGAGGTTCTTGAACTCGGCGTCGGTGTCGAGCTCCGCAACATCCAGGTAGATGTTGTCGGCGACGGCCGGCTTGCCCTTGTGGCCCGTGCGCAGCTGCAGCGTGATGTTGCCGAGCGGCGTCGGCGTCACCAGCGACTGGCACATGTTGGTGATCTCGGCGTGGCTGAACCCGGAGATGGTGACCGGGTGGTGCGCCGCGTTGCCCTTGAGGTCGTGACCCTCGGCAATGCCGCCGTACTGGATGAGGTTGTCACCGTCGAGCTTGTCGGCCGAGACCTTGAAGTCCTGACCGGAGACGCTGAAGGACGCCGCGAGGGCACCCTGCGCCAGACCCACACCGACCGCGGCGGTGGCCGCGATGCTCGGCACCATGACGAGCGCGAAGCGCTTCCATCTGGTCCCGCCACGAACCTGAGAACTCATTTCGTTCCTCCTTCTCGGACGTACATCTCCGGTCCGGGCCGTGCCCGTCCTGGGATGGGAGAAGTGCTACGTCCTCGGGAAGGAGCGCAGGCGGCCCAGCCGCGGCCGAGCCGCGTCCGATACACCAGCGTTCACCCCCGAGCGACAACCACTGGGTCACGCGTTCGCGCAACCAGGAGGACAGGCTCCGCCGGTGCGGCGAAGACCCCCCTGTCCCGCAGCCGGTGCCACTGTCACCGGCCGGCCCGGTGGGGACCCTCCACCGCGGCTCCGGACGAGCGGCTCTGCGGGAAGGACCGAGCGTCGCCGATCGTGGTCCATTCCAGGCCGGGGCACAAGGGGGGTCGTTACTGGCGGGTAACGGCAAGATAACCGGGGTGCGACCCGCCGCCGTCGGGCGGCGACACAGGGTGTCACCCGGGGCCACGACAGAGCGGGCGATTCAGGAACACACCGGACAGTTCACAGGGTTCCGTTTACTGCGAGTAACAGCAGCCGCAATTGCCAAGTTTTGGCAAAGTGCGGCCGCTGTTTATCTCCGTGTCAACAAATCGCCGCTCCTGCGGCGGCGCTCCGGGACGGCTCCGGCGGCGCCCTAGAAGAGCACCCGCGCGAGGGCCGTGCGCGCCGCCGCCACCCGGGGATCGTCGGCGCCGATGACCTCGAACAGCTCCAGCAGCCGCACCCGGACCGCGTCCCGGTCGGCGCCCGCCGTGACGCGGACCGTGTCGACCAGGCGCCCGAAGGCGTCCTCGACGTGCCCGCCGACGAGATCCAGGTCCGCCGCGGCGATCTGGGCCGCCGGGTCCTTCGGGTTCTCGGCGGCCGCGGTGCGCACCGCCTGCGGGTTCATGTCCTTCACCCGGGCGAGCAGCTCGGCCTGCGCGAGCCCGAGCTTCGCCTCGGTGTTCGCCGGGTCGTCGGCGAGGACGTTCTTGTACGCCTGCACCGCGCCGCCCAGGTCACCGGCGTCCAGCGCCACGACGGCCGCCTCCAGCAGCGCGTCGTACGGGCCGGCCGGGACGGCGGTCTCGGCGGCGGCGCCGCCCGCGCCGCCGGGCGCGGCGTCCGGGTCGACCGCGAGGCCGATGATGCCGAAGCGGTCCTCGGCGACCTGGACCAGCTGGGCGAGGGTCGCGCGGATCTCCTGCTCGGGAGCCACGCCCTGGAACAGCGGGAGCACCTGCCCCGCGACCACGGCGAAGACGGCCGGAATGCCCTGGATGCCGAACTGCTGCATCAGCATCTGGTTGGCGTCGACGTCGACCTTGGCCAGGACGAGGCGGCCGTTCGCCTCGACGGTCAGCCGCTCCAGGAGCGGGCTGAGCTGCTTGCACGGCTGGCACCACTCGGCCCAGAAGTCCAGGACGACCGGGACCTCGGCGGACAGCTGGATGACGTCGCGTTCAAAGCCGGCCTCGTCTACGTCGATCACGAGCGCGGACGGGGGCACGGCGCCCGCGGATGCGGGAGCGCCGCCCTGGGAGGCCTGCCGCGCCGCTTCGGCGCGCGCCTGCTCGGCCTTCGCCTTGGCCTCGCCGGCCGCCTTCACCGCGGCGAGGTCGACGACGCCGCTCATGGACATGTTTCTGGGCTGCATGCGTACATCCTCCCCCGTGTGCGCGCGCCGACGAAAAGGATCGGCCCATTTCCCCTGTGGCGCCGGGTCCCCACCTGGCGCCGGTAGCTCTTCGCGTGGTTGTCGCTCTTACGCTACGAGCCGTAGCGTAACTCCCCGCGGCGGCGCGCGCCCCGTGATCTGAAGCACAGCGGGCATTTCGGCTACCGGCGGGTATGGTCTCGGCCATGCGCAGCCCCAGCTCCCCGACCGGCCGCACCGGCCGTCCCCGCAGTGCCGCCGCGGACGCGGCGATCCTCGCCGCGACGCGGGACGCGCTGGTCGAGCTGGGCTGGTCGAAGTTGACCATGGGCGACGTCTCGGCCCGCGCCGGGGTCGCCAAGACGACCCTGTACCGGCGGTGGGCCGGCAAGAACGAGCTGGTCGTGGACGCGGTCGCGGAGCTCTTCGACTCCCTCGAACTCCCCGACCGGGGTTCGCTCGAAGCCGACGTCGAGCACGTGGTCCTGCAGTTCGCGGAGCTCCTGCGCCGGCCGGAGGCCCGTACGGCGCTGATGGCGGTCGTGGCCGAATCCACCCGCGACGAAGCACTCCGGGACCGGATCCGGTCGGCCATCGTGGACCGGCAGAAACGTCTCGTCGTACTGGGGCGCGAGCGGGCACAGGCCCGGGGCGAACTCCCGTACGAGGAGGACGAGACGATCGCGTGCCGCACCACCGACCTGATCTTCGACGTGATCGCGGGGACGGTGGTGCACCGGGCGCTGGTCAGCTCGGAGCCGGTGGACGGACTGTGGGTGGCCACCTTCACCTCCCTGCTGATGCACGGCCTGCGCGGTCCCGACGCGGCCTGAAGCCCCGATGCGGCCTGAAACCGCGCCGCGGTCGACGTCGCGCCGCGGTCGAAGCCCGGACGCACCGAGGCCGGTCGACGGCCACCCCCTCCGGGGCGGACCGCGACCGGCCTTGGACGCGCCGGACGGCAGGGACTAGAAGCCGGGGGGCTCGGTGTACGTGCCCCACTCGTCCCGGAGCGCATTGCAGATCTCGCCGAGCGTGGCCTCCGCCCGGACCGCGTCCAGCATGGCCGGAATCATGTTCGACCCGTCGCGGGCGGCGTCCAGCATGGCCTTGAGCGAGGCCGACACCTTCGCGTCGTCACGCCGCGCCTTGCGCTCCGCCAGCTCGCGCACCTGTACGCGCTCGACCTCGTGGCTGACGCGCAGGATCTCCAGGTCGCCGGTGACCGAGCCGTGGTGGACGTTGACGCCGACGACCCGCTTGTCGCCCTTCTCCAGCGCCCGCTGGTAGGCGAAGGCCGACTCGGCGATCTCGCCGGTGAACCAGCCGTCCTCGATGCCGCGCAGGATGCCCGAGGTGATCGGCCCGATCGGGTGCTGCCCGTCCGGGTGGGCGCGCAGGCCCCGCTCCTTGATCTGCTCGAAGATCTTCTCGGCGTCGGCCTCGATGCGGTCGGTGAGCTGCTCCACGTACCAGGAACCGCCCAGGGGGTCGGCCACGTTGGCCACCCCGGTCTCCTCCATCAGCACCTGCTGCGTGCGCAGCGCGATCTCGGCCGCCTGCTCGCTCGGCAGCGCGAGGGTCTCGTCGAGGGCGTTGGTGTGCAGCGAGTTCGTCCCGCCGAGGACGGCCGCGAGGGCCTCGACGGCGGTGCGCACCACGTTGTTGTACGGCTGCTGCGCCGTCAGCGAGACGCCGGCGGTCTGCGTGTGGAAGCGCAGCCACATCGACTTCTCGCTCTTGGCCCCGTACACCTCCTTCATCCAGCGCGCCCAGATCCGGCGCGCGGCGCGGAACTTGGCGATCTCCTCGAAGAAGTCCAGGTGCGCGTCGAAGAAGAAGGACAGACCGGGCGCGAAGACGTCGACGTCCATCCCGCGGGAGAGGCCGAGCTCCACGTACCCGAACCCGTCGGCGAGGGTGTACGCCAGCTCCTGAGCGGCCGTCGCCCCGGCCTCGCGGATGTGGTAGCCGGAGACCGACAGCGGCTTGTACGCCGGGATGCCGGTGGCGCAGTACTCCATGAGGTCGCCGATGAGGCGCAGGTGCGGCTCCGGTTCGAAGAGCCACTCCTTCTGGGCGATGTACTCCTTGAAGATGTCCGTCTGGAGCGTGCCGTTGAGCACCGCCGGGTCCACGCCCTGGCGCTCGGCGGCGACCAGGTACATGCAGAAGGCGGGGACGGCGGGGCCCGAGATGGTCATCGAGGTGGTCACGTCACCGAGCGGGATGTCCTTGAACAGGACCTCCATGTCGGCGGCGGAGTCTATGGCGACCCCGCAGTGGCCGACCTCGCCGAGGGAGCGGGGGTCGTCGGAGTCGCGCCCCATGAGGGTCGGCATGTCGAAGGCCACCGAGAGCCCGCCGCCGCCGGCGGCCAGGATCATCTTGTAGCGCTCGTTGGTCTGCTCGGCGTTCCCGAAGCCGGCGAACTGCCGGATGGTCCAGGTGCGCCCCCGGTAGCCGGTGGCGTGCAGGCCGCGGGTGTACGGGTACTCCCCCGGCCAGCCGATGCGCTCGAACCCCTCGTACGCGTCGCCGGGCCGGGGCCCGTAGACCGGATCGACGGCATCGCCGGAGAGCGTGGTGAAGTCGGCCTCGCGCTTGCGGGCTTTGTCGTAACGGGCCTGCCAGCGGCGGCGGCCCTCCTCGATGGCGTCAGCGTCCATACCCACGAATTTACTAGGACGTCCTAGTAAATGTCGATGGGAAACCCCGGGGAGTCTTCCCCGGGGGCTCCGGTGGAGTGTCAGACGCCGGCGCTCGCGGCGGCCGGGGCGCCGACGACCAGCGGCTCGACCTCGGCGCGGACCTGGCGCTCGACGAAGAAGGCGGCCAGCGGGACGGTGCCGCTGAGCATGACCCACAGCATCTTGCCGAAGGGCCACTTCGCCTTGGAGCTCAGGTCGAAGGCGAAGACCAGGTAGATCATGAACAGGACGCCGTGCACCTGGGAGACCACGAGGGTGAGGCCGGCGCCCTGGTCGAAGCCGTACTTGAAAACCATGCAGGTGCACAGCACCAGCAGCATCACTGCAGTGGCAAAGGCCATCACCCGGTAGCGGGTCAGCACGCTCTTCTTCATGGCACTGAGCCTAACCGTCCGTTTTTGCGCGATCCCGACGGGGGCAGCGTGACGTCGGCTACTGCTCCTCGAAGTCCGCGGCGGCGACCCGGAGGGGGCGCAGGAGCGCGAAGATCTCCTGGCATTCCTCGGCGTCGTACGCACCCAGGCCGAAGTCGATCTCCATCAGGTCCTTGGTCGCCGCCTCGACGACCTCGCGGCCCTTGTCCGTGATGGACGCGAGCGTGCCGCGCCCGTCGTTCGGGTTCGGCCGCTTGGCCACCAGCCCGGCCTTGGCCAGCCGGTCCACCGTGTTCGTCACCGACGTCGGGTGGACCATGAGCCGCTCGCCGATCTTCGACATCGGCAGCTCGCCGGCCTTGGAGAAGGTGAGCAGCACGAGCGCCTCGTACCGGGCGAAGGTCAGCCCGTACGGCTTGACCACCGCGTCGACCTCGCCGAGCAGGATCTGGTGCGCCCGCATGATCGAGGTGATGGCGGCCATCGAGGGCACCGGCCCCCAGCGCCGCTGCCATAGCTCGTCGGCGCGGGCGATGGGGTCGAAGGACAGGCTGAGCGGCTTGGACACGCTTCCGACCCTACCGGGCGGTCATTTGGCCGCGGGGTCCGTCTCATTCCTCGGTCCCTGCTCCCCGCGGCCCGCGGAGCGCAGGGCGGCGAGGAGCAGGACCACCACCGCCGTGCCGAGGACCGCGGAGGCGGTGACGACCGCGTGGACCGGGGCGAACTCGGCGGCGAGCCCGGCCAGGGCCATGCCCGCTCCCTGGAAGGTCATCAGGCCGGTGCTCAGCAGGGTCATGGCCCGGCCGCGCAGCGCCTCCGGGACGGCGTCCACGTACCACTGGTCGAGCCCGATGCCGTACGCGTGCGCCAGCCCGGTGAGCAGCAGTGCGGCCAGGACGACCGGCACCGGGGGCCGGACGGCGAACGCCAGCAGGGGCAGCATCGCGACGGTCGCGAGCGGGGCCACCAGCCGGGAACGGGCCCGCGGGCCCAGCCTCGACCCGGCCCACAGTTCACCCGCGATGGTGCCGACGGGCAGGGCGCACATCATCACCCCGAGGGCGGCGGTACCCGCGCCGATGCCGTCGGCGTACGGGGCGAGCAGGGCCTCCGGCGCGATGAAGAACACGGGCGGCAGCCAGCACAGCAGCGTGAGCACCCGCAGCCGGCGCCCGGCGAGGACGGCGCGCAGCCCCGCGAGCGGCGGGGTCCGCGCGGCGGCGGCCCGCGCGGGCCGGGCCCGGGTCCCGAAGCGCAGCAGCAGGGCCGAGCCGAGGAACCCGGCGGCGGTCAGCCCGATCGCGGCGCGCGGCGCGAGGACGGTGAGGAGCAGACCGCCGAGGCCGAAGCCGATCAGCTGGGCGCTCTGGGCCACCATGCGCATCAGCGAGCGCCCGAGGACGAAGGCCTCGCCGGGGCCGAGGACGTCGGCCAAGGCGGCGGCGCGCGTGCCCTGGAACAGCGGTGCGACGAAGGCCATGGCGCACCGCAGCGCGAGGAGCCCCGCGACGGGGGTGGCGGGCAGGACCATCACGGCCGCGCAGGCGGCGCACAGCAGGTCGCAGGCGACGAGGACCCGGCGGGCGGGGCGGCGGTCGGCGATCCCGGCGAGGAGGGTCCCGCCGAGGGCGTACGGGAGGAAGCCGAGCGCGAAGGTGAGCGCGCTCATCAGGGGCGAGCCGGTGGCGCGGAAGACGAGGACGGTCAGGGAGATCTCGGCGACGACGGCGCCGAGGACGGACAGCGGGTGGGCGGCGAAGACGGGCCGGAACTCCCGGACCCGGAAGACGGAGCGGTAGCCGCGGGCCGGCCCGGCCGCGGCGTCGTGGACGATGACCATGCCCGTCACCCTGGCGGGTCGCGCGCGGCGCCGGTAAAGATTCGCCGGAGCCCGAATCACCGGGGTGCGGGGAGGGCCGGGAAAGGGGGTGCACGGCCGCATGGGGTTCCACTTCCGCTTCGGGGCGGAGGACCTGCTGCGCTGCCGGTTCGCCGTCTCGCCGCGCTGGGAGACGGAGGAGGCCGTGCGGACCCTGCTGCGCCCGGCCCGGCACGTCTACCACCGGCCCTGGCTGCGGCGGATCAGGGCGGCGGCCGAGGGGCTGGACCTGCGTCCGCTGTGGCTGCTGATGCCGCGCACCGGCCACCATCCGGACTTCCTGAGCCCGCCCCCGGACGGACCCTGCGTCACCGTCGAGGAGGAGCTGGCGCGGGTGCGGGCCGCGGCCGCTTTCCCGGACGCGGTGCGCGAGGACCTGCGCCGGGCCCTGGTCTGCACCCCGGGCGCCGCGCAGAGCGCGCTCGGGGAGCGGATGCTCGCCGATCCGGCGCGCGCCGTGGGTGAGTTGGCGGACCTGTACGAGCAGGCCTGGCAGGCCCTGGTCGCCCCGCACTGGCCGCGGCTGCGCGCCCTGCTGGAGGCGGACGTCCTCTTCCACTCGCGGCGGCTGGCCGCGGGCGGGCTGGAGGCGCTGTTCGACGGCCTCCACCCGGATCTGCGGTGGCACGGCAGCACGCTCACCATCCGGCGGCCGGGGCACCACGACCGCTCGCTCGACGGGCAGGGCCTGCTGCTCATGCCGAGTGCGTTCGTCTGGCCGCAGGTGGTCGGCGGGTACGACCCTCCGTGGCAGCCGACGCTGGTGTATCCGGCGCGCGGGATCGGGGCCTTGTGGACGGCGTCCGGGGGGCCGGCCCCGGCCGCACTGGCCCGGCTGCTGGGCCGGGCCAGGGCGGAGGTGCTGTGCGCCCTGCAGGAGCCGGCCTCGACGACGGCACTGGCCCACCGGCTGGGGCTGGCGCCCGCCACGGTCTCCGCCCATCTGAAGGCCCTGCACGGGGCGGGCCTGCTGGTGTCGGCCCGCCACGGCCACCAGGTGCTCTACGAGCGCACCCCGCTCGGCATCGCGCTGACGACGGGCACGGCGCCCTCGCCCTGAGGAGCCGTGCCCCCGCAGCGGGCCGGGGCCGTCCGGGTGACCCCCGAAGGGGTTACGCGCCGGACTGCGGGGCCGCCAGGTGGCGTTCCACCGTGGCCACCTTGGAGGTCAGGGCGTCCGTCACCCCGGGACGGATGTCGGCCTTCAGGATGAACGAGACCCGGGGAGCCCTGGCCTCGACCGCCGCCACCGCGCGCCGGACGACGTCCATCACCTCGTCCCACTCGCCCTCGACCGTGGTGAACATCGCGTCCGTGCGGTTCGGCAGCCCCGACTCGCGCACGACCCGCACCGCTTCGGCCACGTACTCGCCGACCTCTTCACCGACCCCCAGCGGGGTCACCGAGAACGCGACGATCATGCGCTCGCCGCCTCACGACGCGCCCGGGCCGCCATGACGCTCGCGGTCTCCTCGCGCTTGAGCAGCTTGTCGCCGTACAGCCCGCCGAAGGGCAGCAGCGCGAGGAGGAAGAAGAGCGCCGCCTTCTTCGCCGGCCACTTCGCCTTGTTCCAGACGTCCAGCAGGAAGACCACGTAGACGAGGAACAGGATCCCGTGCAGGCCGCCCAGCGGCATCATGAGGTAGTCGATGTCCGAGATGCGGCTGAGCAGCGAGCCGAAGATCAGCAGGGCCGGGAAGGACAGCGCCTCCGGGACGGAGACGAGGCGCAGCCGGTGCAGGGCGGAAGCGGTCTTGATGTCCACGTACGGAACCTTTGCGTGGGGCGGCGGGGGTCCGTCCCAGTGTCTCAGCCACCCCGCTCGATCTTGACCTGGGGTGCGCACCGGCGCTCCCGGGCAGCGCGTATCGGCCACCGCGCCCTGTCGGCCGTCGTCCGCTGCCGATAACGTCATCCCGTGGCTCAGTTCCGACTCCAAGGCAGCAAGGTGCTCGCCGTCGACCTGACCGGGGATGCCGTGAAAGCGAAGAACGGCTCCATGGTCGCGTACGACGGCCAGATGGCCTTCAAGAAGATGACCGGCGGCGGCGAAGGCCTGCGCGGCATGGTGACCCGACGGCTGACGGGTGAACAGATGACGGTGATGGAGGTGCAGGGGCACGGCACCTGCTTCTTCGCCGACCGCGCGAGCGAGATCAACCTCGTCAACCTGCGCGGGGAGAAGCTGTACGTCGAGTCCAGCAACCTCCTGTGCACCGACGCCGGCCTGCGCACCGGCACCACCTTCACCGGCCTGCGCGGCGGGGCCACGGGCAACGGCCTGTTCACCACCACCGTCGAGGGCAGCGGCCAGGCGGCGATCATGTCCGACGGCCCGGCGGTGGTGCTGCGGGTCAGCGCCCAGTACCCGCTCTCCGTAGACCCGGGGGCGTACATCGCGCACACCGGCGACCTCCGGCAGTCCTTCCAGTCCGGGGTCACCTTCCGCACCCTGATCGGCGAGGGCTCCGGCGAGGCGTTCCAGATCCGCTTCGAGGGCGAGGGCCTGGTGTACGTGCAGCCCAGCGAGCGCAACACCATCGGGGGCGACATCTGATGCCGTTCCGCGAGATCAACTCGAAGATGGTCGAGGCCCAGGTGGTCCCGGGGCAGAAGATGTACAGCCAGCGCGGCGCGATGCTCGCGTACCGCGGCGAGGTCTCCTTCACCCCGAGCCTGACCGGCGGCCAGGGCGGGGTGATGGGCATGATCGGACGCCGGGTGGCGAACGAGCAGACCCCGCTGATGACCGTCGAGGGCAGCGGCACCGTGATGTTCGGCCACGGCGGCCACCACATCCAGGTGATCCACCTGACCGGCGAGACCCTCTACGTCGAGGCCGACCGGCTGCTGGCCTTCGACGGCACCCTGCAGCAGGGCACGATGTTCATGGGCTCGCAGGGCGGTGTCATGGGCATGGTGCGCGGCCAGGTGACGGGCCAGGGGCTGTTCACCACGACCCTCAAGGGCCACGGCTCGGTCGCCGTCATGGCCCACGGCGGGGTCATCGAGCTGCCCATCACCCCGAACCGGCCCGTCCACGTCGACCCGCAGGCGTACGTGGCCCACCACGGGGAGGTCAGGAACAAGCTCTCCACGGCCCTGGGCTGGCGGGACATGGTCGGGCGCGGTTCGGGCGAGGCGTTCCAGCTGGAGCTGTCGGGCCAGGGCGCGGTGTACGTACAGGCGTCGGAGGAGAAGCTGTGAACTTTGGTCCCGTGACCGGTGGCCCGGGCGGCCCTGCGGTCTTCGACCCGTACACCCTGCCCTCCGACGACAACGTGAACGCGTACACCTTCTGCGTGGAGCTCAAGGGCAGCCAGTGGTTCCTGCAGAAGGGCAAGATGATCGCCTACTACGGGCGCATCGAGTTCAACGGCATCGGCAACGGGCGCTTCGACCGGCTGCTGCGCACCAGTTTCCATTCGCCGCTGCACGCCAGTGACTGGGTGGTGGCCGAGGGGCAGGGCAAGATGCTGCTCGCCGACCGGGCCTTCGACGTGAACTCCTACGACCTGGACGACGGGAACCTGACGATCCGGTCGGGGAACCTGCTGGCGTACCAGCCCTCGCTCGCGCTGAAGCAGTCGATCGTGCCGGGCTTCCTGACGCTGATCGGGACGGGGAAGTTCGTGGCGGCGTCGAACGGTCCGGTGGTGTTCACGGAGCCCCCGCTGAGGGTGGACCCGCAGGCGCTGGTGGGCTGGGCGGACTGCCCCTCCCCCTGCCACCACTACGATCACGGGTACATGTCGGGCGTCATCGGCGGGTTGCGTTCGCTGACCGGCCTCGGCGGCACCTCGGGCGAGGAGCACCAGTTCGAGTTCGTCGGCGCCGGGACGGTGCTGCTCCAGTCGTCGGAGATGCTGATGGCGGAGCAGTCGGTCGGGGCGGTCGGGGCCGGCGCGGAGTCGGCGGGCGTGCCCGGGGCCGGTCACGGCGGCGGCCAGGGCCCGCTGGGCCAGCTCGGCGTGCCGCGGATGCCGGGGCAGCTGGGTGACATCCAGCGGCGCCTCGGGCTGTGATCTTCAGCTTTCCTGCTTTGTACGTCATTCAACTTCTTAGGTAGAGTTCATTCATGGAGACCATGGAGACCGAGACGCCCACGCGCTGGCTGACCGACGCCGAGCAGTGCGCCTGGCGCACCCACCTGGACGTCAGCAGACTGCTGATGCACCAGCTGGAAAAGGATCTCCAGCCCTTCGGACTCACCAACAACGACTACGAGATCCTCGTGAACCTCTCGGAGTCGCCGGACCACCGGATGCGGATGAGCGACCTCGCGACGTCGACGCTCCAGTCCAAGAGCCGGCTGTCCCACCAGATCACCCGGATGGAGACGGCCGGCCTGGTCGTCCGGGTGAACTGCGAGTCCGACCGCCGGGGCCTGTACGCCGTACTGACCGACGAGGGCATGGAGCTCATGCGGAAGGTCGCCCCGCACCACGTGGCGTCCGTCCGCCGGCACTTCATCGACCTGCTGCCGCCGGAGGCCCTGGCGGCGCTGCGGGCTTCGCTGGAGCCCGTGGCCACACACCTGCGCGACCAGCGCGGCAAGGTCTGAGGCGGACCCGCGGGTTCTGATGCGGTCCGGATGCGGCGACCCTAGACTGGCGAGCGCCCGGATTACCCCGATCTTCGAGGGAGTGGCGTCATGGCGAAGCGCGGCAACAAGAAGCGGGCCCGCAAGAAGAAGAAGGCGAACCACGGCAAGCGTCCCAACGCCTGACCGGTCCGCCCGACAGACGTACGAGAGCCGCGCCCCGGTCCATCGGGGCGCGGCTCTCGCGTACGGCGTTCCAGGCGGCTCGGGCCCGTGAGGCCCCGGGGCCCCCGGGCGGCCCCGGGCCCCGGGCGGCCTCAGGCCTCGGTCAGCGTCGCCAGCAGCGTGTCGGCGGCCGTGTACGGGTCGAGCTCGCCCGCCGCGACCCGGCCCGCCAGGGCGCCCAGGTGGGCGTCCCCGTGCACGTCCGCCATCCGGGCCCGCAGGGTGGTCACCGCGATGGTCTCCACCTCGCGCGCGGCCCGCGCCGTCCGGCGCTCGGCCAGTACGCCCCGCTCGTCCATCCACGCCCGGTGCTTCTCCAGCGCCTCGACCAGCTCGTCGATGCCCTGGCCGCGCGCGGCGACCGTCTTGACGATCGGCGGGCGCCAGTCGCCCGCGCCCCGGGACTCCCCGAGGCCCAGCATGTGGTTCAGCTCCCGGGCGGTGGCGTCCGCACCGTCCCGGTCCGCCTTGTTCACCACGTACACGTCGCCGATCTCCAGGATGCCCGCCTTCGCGGCCTGGATCCCGTCGCCCATCCCGGGGGCCAGCAGCACCACCGAGGTGTCGGCCTGCGAGGCGATCTCCACCTCCGACTGGCCCACCCCGACCGTCTCGACCAGGATCACCTCGCACCCGGCCGCGTCCAGCACGCGGATCGCCTGCGGGGCGGCCCAGGCCAGACCGCCCAGGTGCCCGCGGGTGGCCATGGAGCGGATGTAGACCCCCGGGTCGGAGGCGTGGTCCGACATCCGCACCCGGTCGCCGAGCAGCGCCCCGCCCGAGAAGGGCGAGGACGGGTCGACGGCGAGGACGCCGACCCGCTTGCCCGCCTTGCGGTACGCGGAGACCAGCGCCGAGGTGGACGTGGACTTGCCGACGCCCGGCGATCCCGTCAGACCCACCACGTACGCCCCGCCCGTGAGCGGGGCCAGGGCCGCCATCACCTCGCGCAGCTGCGGGGACGCCCCCTCGACCAGGGAGATCAGCCGGGCCACCGCTCTGGGCCGGCCTTCGCGGGCCTGGGCCACCAGCTGGGGGACGTCCACCGTCATAACGTGCTGCGCTCCTCGGTTCTCGCTACGGATACGGGTGACGGGCCGGGACCGGGCGCCGGGGCCGGCGCCGGTCCGCGGGTGCTAGGCCTGCGGCACGCGGATGATCAGGGCGTCGCCCTGGCCGCCGCCACCGCACAGCGCGGCCGCGCCGACCCCGCCGCCGCGGCGCTTCAGCTCCAGGGCCAGGTGCAGCACCACACGGGCACCGGACATGCCGATCGGGTGTCCCAGGGCAATGGCGCCACCGTTGACGTTCACCCTTTCCGGGGTCACGCCCAGGTCCTTCATTGACTGCACGGCGACCGCCGCGAAGGCCTCGTTGATCTCGATGAGGTCCAGGTCGGAAACCTCCAGGCCCTCCTTCTTCAGGGCGTGCAGGATCGCGTTCGACGGCTGCGACTGCAGGGAGTTGTCGGGGCCGGCCACGTTGCCGTGGGCGCCGATCTCGGCGATCCACTCCAGTCCCAGCTCCTCGGCCTTCGCCCTGCTCATCACGACGACGGCCGCGGCGCCGTCGCTGATCTGCGAGGAGGTGCCGGCGGTGATGGTGCCGTCCTTGGCGAACGCGGGGCGCAGCTTGCCGAGGGACTCCACCGTGGTCTCGGGGCGGATGCCCTCGTCCTGGGAGAAGACCACCGGCTCGCCCTTGCGCTGCGGGATCTCGACCGGGGTGATCTCGGCCTCGAAGACGCCGTTCTTCTGGGCGGCCGCGGCCCGCTGGTGCGAGGCGGCGGCGAACTCGTCCTGCGGGGCGCGCTCGATGCCGAGGCGGGTGTTGTGCTTCTCGGTCGACTCGCCCATCGCGATGTTCTCGAAGGCGTCGGTCAGGCCGTCGTAGGCCATCGCGTCGAGCATCTCGATCGCGCCGTACTTGTAGCCCTCGCGGGACTTCGGCAGCAGGTGCGGGGCGTTGGTCATGGACTCCTGGCCGCCCGCCACCACGATGTCGAACTCGCCGGCGCGGATGAGCTGGTCGGCCAGGGCGATCGCGTCGAGGCCGGAGAGGCACACCTTGTTGATCGTGAGCGCGGGGACGTTCATCGGGATGCCGGCCTTGACGGCGGCCTGGCGGGCGGGGATCTGGCCCGCGCCGGCCTGCAGCACCTGGCCCATGATCACGTACTGGACCTGGTCGCCGGCGATGCCGGCCCGCTCCAGGGCGGACTTGATGGCGAAGCCGCCGAGGTCGGCGCCCGAGAAGGACTTCAGCGAGCCGAGCAGTCGCCCCATGGGCGTGCGGGCCCCGGCGACGATCACGGACGTGGTGTTGTTCGTTCCGGACATGAGGCACAGCCCCTTGAAGATGAGGAGTGAACGAGGGTTTACCTGAATGTACTGAGCGGTACCCGCGCCGTCACCGGGCAGTCGGTGTGATCGCTGGCACGTTGCGTGACAACCCTCCTCGGCGGTGCACTGGTCCCATGCTGACAAGAATCGACCACATCGGGATCGCCTGCTTCGACCTCGACAAGACCGTCGAGTTCTACCGTGCCACGTACGGCTTCGAGGTGTTCCACACCGAGGTCAACGAGGAGCAGGGTGTGCGCGAGGCCATGCTCAAGATCAACGAGACCTCCGACGGCGGGGCCTCCTACCTCCAGCTCCTGGAGCCCACCCGCGAGGACTCCGCGGTGGGCAAGTGGCTCGCCAAGAACGGCGAGGGCGTCCACCACATCGCCTTCGGCACCGAGGACGTCCAGGGCGACTCCGAGGCCATCCGCGGCAAGGGCGTACGCGTCCTCTACGACCAGCCGCGCACCGGCTCGATGGGGTCCTCCATCACCTTCCTCCACCCCAAGGACTGCCACGGGGTGCTCACCGAACTGGTCACCTCCGCCCCGCAGGAGCCGGGCGCCGGGCACTGACGGCCGAGGGGCTCGCGGCCCGGGGCGGCCTGGGCCGCGAGCACCCTGCCCCGCTTCTTCCGCTTCTTCTTGATCACAAACCGGACGTCCGCATACCGGAAGCGGACGATCCGTGCACCAGCGCACTGATGTCCCGATTCCCCGGCCGGTAGAGTGGCCGTGGCTCGGCCGGGGTTCGGTGCTTCAGACGGGGTCGGGGCCTGTGACCCCTGCCCCGGTATCTGACACCATTCCCCCGGGGGCGCCGTTCAGCGGGCGGACGGTGCTCATTTGGGAGTGAGCTTGCGACCAGGGGACGGATGGGACCGCGCTGTGCGGGGCTACGAAAGCCAGGAGAGCCATCAGGCTGAAGCCGACCATCTCACGCGCTTCGAAGCCGAGATGGAGCGGCTGAAGAAGGAGCGCGGGAAGGCCGTCCAGCACGCCGAGGACCTCGGATACCAGGTCGAGGTGCTGCGGGCGAAGCTCCACGAGGTACGGCGCGCCCTGGCGTCCCGCCCCGCCTACGACAGCGCGGACATGGGCTACCAGGCCGAGCAGCTGCTCCGCAATGCCCAGGTCCAGGCCGACCAGATGCGTTCGGACGCCGAGCGCGAGCTGCGCGACGCCCGGGCGCAGACCCAGCGCATCCTCCAGGAGCACGCGGAGCACCAGGCCCGCCTGCAGGCCGAGCTGCACGCCGAGGCCGTCAACCGGCGCCAGCGGCTCGACCAGGAGCTCAACGAGCGCCGCCAGACCGTCGAGGCGCACGTCAACGAGAACGTGGCGTGGGCCGAGCAGCTGCGCGCCCGTACCGAGGCCCAGGCCCGCCGGCTCATGGAGGAGTCCCGCGCCGAGGCCGAGCAGTCCCTGAACGCCGCCCGCGCGGAGGCCGCCCGCGTCGCCGAGGAGACCCGGCGCCGGATGGCCGCCGACGCGGAGGCCGCCCGCGCCGAGGCCGAGGCCACCCTGCTGCGCGCCCGCAAGGAGGCCGAGCGGCTGCTGACCGCCGCCTCCGCGCAGGCCCAGGAGGCCACCGAGCACGCGGAGCGGCTGCGTTCGAGCACCACCGCCGAGGCCGAGCTGACCCGGCAGCAGACCCTGGACCTCGGCCGCGTGGCCGAGCAGCGGGTCCAGGAAGCCGACGGGGCCCTGCGCGAGGCCCGCGCCCAGGCCGAGAAGCTCCTCGCGGAGGCCAAGGAGAGCGCCGCCCGCCAGCTCGCGTCGGCGGAGTCGGTCAACGAGCAGCGCACCCGCACCGCCAAGGAGCAGGTGGCCCGGCTGGTCGGCGAGGCCACCAAGGAGGCCGAGACCCTCAAGGCGGAGGCCGAGCAGACCCTCGCCGACGCCCGCGCCGAGGTCGAGCGGCTGCGCACCGAAGCCGGCGAGCAGGCGCGTGCGGCGGCGGCCGAGGACACCGCGGCCCAGCTCGCGAAGGCCGCGCGGACGGCAGAGGACGTACTGAACAAGGCCTCGCAGGACGCGCAGGCCACCACCCGCGCCGCATCCGAGGAGGCCGAGCGGATCCGCCGCGAGGCCGAGGCGGAGGCGGAGCGGCTGCGCGCCCAGGCGGCGGCCACGGCCGACGAGCTCAAGGGCGCGGCCAAGGACGACACCGAGGAGTACCGGGCCCGTACGGTCGAACTCCAGGAGGAGGCGCGGCGCCTGCGCGGCGAGGCCGAGCAGCTGCGCGCCGAGGCCGTCGCCGAGGGCGAGCGGATCCGCGGCGAGGCCCGCCGGGAGGCCGTCCAGCAGATCGAGGAGGCGGCGAAGACCGCCGAGGAGCTGCTCGGCAAGGCCAAGGCCGACGCGGACGAACTGCGCGCCGGCGCGAGCGCCGAGAGCGAGCGGGTCCGCGCCGAGGCCGTCGAGCGGGCCACCACCCTGCGCCGGCAGGCCGAGGAGACGCTGGAGCGCACCCGCGCCGAGGCGGAGCGGCTGCGCGCCGAGGCCGAGGAGCAGGCGGAGGCCGTCCGCACCGAGGCGGACGCGGCGGCCCGCGCGCGGCGCGAGGAGACCGAGCAGGCCCTGGCCGCGAAGCGGACGGAGGCCGAGGAGGAGCTCGTACGCCTGCACGCGGAGGCGGAGAGCCGGCTGTCCACGGCCGAGCAGACCCTGCGCGACGCCCGCGGGGCGGCGGAGAACATCCGCCGGGAGACCACCGAGGAGACCGACCGGCTGCGCGCCGAGTCGGCGGAGCGGATCCGCACCCTCCAGGCGCAGTCCGAGACGGAGGCCGAGCAGCTGCGCACCGAGGCGGCGCAGGACGCCGGCCGGGTCCGGGCCGAGGCCGAGCAGATCGCCGTACGGCTGCGCAGTGAGGCCGAGGCCGAGGCGGAGCGGGTGCGCTCCGAGGCGCAGGAGACCGCGGACCGGCTGCGCGCGGAGGCGAAGGCCGCCGCCGAACGGGTCGCCGAGGAGGCGGCCGAGGCACTGGCCGCCGCGGCGGAGGAGGCGTCCCGGCGCCGCCGGGAGGCCGAGGAGACCCTGGCGTCGGCCCGTACCGACGCGGACAACGAGCGGGCGCAGGCCCGCGAGCAGAGCGAGGAGCTGCTCGCCGCGGCCCGCAGGCGCTCGGAGGAGGCCCAGGCCGAGGCGGCCCGCCTGACCGAGGAGGCGGAGCGGCGCGCCGCTGAGCTGGTGTCGGCGGCCGAGACCACCGCCCAGCAGGTGCGCGATGCGGTGGCCGGTCTGCACGAGCAGGCCGAGGAGGAGATCGCCGGGCTGCGCTCCGCGGCCGAGCACGCCGCGGAGCGGACGCGGACGGAGGCCGAGGAGGAGGCCGGCCGGGTCCGCAAGGACGCCTACGAGGAGCGCGAGCGGGCCACCGAGGACGCGAACCGGATCCGCAGCGAGGCCCGGGCCGAGACGGACGCGGCGAAGGCGCTGGCCGAGCGGACCGTCGGCGACGCGATCGCCGAGGCGGAGCAGTTGCGCAGCGACACCGCCGAGTACGCGCAGCGGGTGCGTACGGAGGCCACGGACGCGCTGGCCGCGGCCGAGCGCGACGCGGCCCGGACCCGGGCCGACGCCCGCGAGGACGCGAACCGGATCCGCGGGGAGGCGGCGGAGTCCCTGGAGTCCTCCCGCGCCGAGGGCGGCCGGATCGTCGCCGAGGCGACGGCGGAGGCCGAGCGGATCACCGAGGAGACCCTCGCGGCGAACGCGGCCACCGTCGAGGTGGCCACGGCGGAGGCGGAGCGGCTCACCGCCGAGGCGGTCGCGGCCGCGGACGCCACCCGCGCCGAGGCGGCGGACACGCTGGACGAGGCCCGCGCGGAGGCGAACCGGCTGCGCAGCGACGCCGCCGAACAGGCGGACCGGCTGGTCACCGAGGCGGCGTCCGAGGCCGAGCGGCTCACGCGGGAGACGCGCGCGGCGAACGAGGCGACGGTCGGCGAGGCGACGGCGAAGGCCGAGCGGCTCACCAAGCAGGCGGCCGACACGCTGGCCGCGGCCGAGCGGGACTCGGCGCGGATCCTGGTCGACGCCCGGACCGAGGGCGACCGCCTGGTCGACGAGACCCGTGCGGCCAACGAGCTGACGGTCGGTGAGGCCGCGGCCGAGGCCGAGCGGCTGCGGGCCGAGGCGGCCCAGGTCCTCGACGACGCCCGGGCGGAGGGCGGCCGGATCATCGGCGAGGCCACCGCGGAGGCGGACCGGGTCACGGTCGCGGCGAACGAGACGCTGGCGGGCGCCGAACGGGAGGCCGAGCAGACCCTCGACGAGGCCCGCGCGGAGGCGAACCGGCTGCGCAGCGAGGCCGCCGAGCAGGCGGACCGGCTCATCACCGAGGCGGCGTCGGAGGCGGACCGGCTCGTCGAGCAGACCCGCAAGGACAACGAGCGCACCGTGGGCGAGGCCGCCACCGAGGCCGAACGGCTGCGGGCGGAGGCGTCGGAGGCGCTGTCCTCGGCGCAGGAGCACGCGACCCGTACCCGCGCGGAGGCCGAGCGAGTCAAGGCCGAGGCGGCGACCGCGGCGGAGCGCACCCGTACGGAGGCGCGCGCCGAGTCGCAGCGGCTGCTGGACGAGGCCCGCGAGGAGGCCAACAAGCGGCGCAGCGAGGCCGCGGAGCAGGTGGACCGGCTCATCACCGAGGCCGCGGCGGAGGCGGACAAGCTCACCTCCGAGGCGAAGAAGCAGGCCCTCGCGGCGACGACGGCGGCCGAGGAGCAGGCGGACGCGATGGTCGACGCCGCCCGCAAGGAGGCCGTGCGGATCACCTCGGAGGCGACGGTCGAGGGCAACTCCCTGGTGGAGAAGGCCCGTACGGACGCGGACGAGCTGCTGGTCGGCGCGCGTTCCGACGCGGCGGCCATAAGGGAACGGGCGGAGGAGCTGCGCGCCCGGGTCGAGTCCGAGGTGGAGGAGCTGCACGAGCGGGCGCGCCGGGAGTCGGCCGAGCAGATGAAGTCGGCCGGCGAGCGCGTGGACAAGCTGGTCCGTGCGGCGACCGAGCAGAGCGTGGAGGCCGAGCAGAAGGCCAAGGAGCTGCTGTCGGACGCGAGCAGTGAGGCGAGCAAGGTCCGTATCGCAGCGGTCCGCAAGGCGGAGGCGCTGCTGAAGGAGGCCGAGCAGAAGAAGGCGGACCTGGCGCGTCAGGCCGAGCAGGCGCTCGCGGAGGCGAAGGCGGAGGCCGAGCGGCTCGTCGAGGAGGGGCGTCGCGAGCTGGAGGTCCTGGTGCGCAGGCGCGAGGACATCCAGGCGGAGATCTCCCGTGTCCAGGACGTTCTTGAGGCGTTGGAATCATTCGAGGCGCCCTCGGGTGGCGGGAAGCCGGCGATCGGCGGTCAGGGCTCCGGGGGCGTGAAGGCCGCGGCGACCGCGGGTTCCACTCGTTCTGGTGGTAAGGGGTCGGAGGGCTAGTCGCGGTGGGAGATGTGTGTTCCTGATGAAGGTTCACACGAACGGGTGATAAGCATTCTGTCGCCTTGCCACTCAAAAGGGGTGTCATTGTCCAGATCAAACCGGGATTGACTCGATGACACGCCGCTCGGGCGCCTAGGATTCCCCCAACACCTCACGTAGCACCTCATCGGTCTCATTCGACAGGAACCCCATGAGCGACACTTCCTCCCCCTTCGGCTTCGAGCTCGTGCGGCGTGGTTACGACCGCGGTCAGGTGGACGACCGCATCAGCAAGCTGGTCTCGGACCGCGACAGCGCCCTTGGACGAATCAACTCTCTGGAAAAGCGGATCGAGGAGCTGCACCTCGAAACGCAGAACGCCCAGGCCCAGGTGAGCGACGCCGAGCCGTCGTACGCGGGTCTCGGTGCCCGGGTCGAGAAGATCCTGCGCCTCGCGGAGGAGGAGGCCAAGGACCTGCGCGAGGAGGCCCGTCGGGCGGCCGAGCAGCACCGCGAGCTGGCCGAGTCGGCCGCCCAGCAGGTGCGCAACGACGCCGAGTCGTTCGCCGCCGACCGCAAGACGAAGGCGGAGGACGAGGGCGTCCGCATCGTCGAGAAGGCCAAGGGCGACGCCGCCACCCTGCGCGCCGAGGCCCAGAAGGACGCCGCCTCCAAGCGCGAGGAGGCCGACGCCCTGTTCGAGGAGACCCGTGCCAAGGCCGCCCAGGCCGCCGCGGACTTCGAGACCAACCTGGCCAAGCGCCGTGAGCAGTCCGAGCGGGACCTGGCCTCGCGTCAGGCGAAGGCCGAGAAGCGCCTCGCGGAGATCGAGCACCGCGCCGAGCAGCTGCGCCTGGAGGCGGAGAAGCTGCGTACGGACGCCGAGCGCCGCGCCCGTCAGACCGTCGAGACCGCGCAGCGCCAGGCCGAGGACATCGTGGCCGACGCCAACGCCAAGGCGGACCGCATCCGCAGCGAGTCCGAGCGCGAGCTGGCGGCGCTCACCAACCGTCGCGACTCCATCAACGCCCAGCTGACCAACGTCCGCGAGATGCTGGCGACGCTGACCGGTGCGGCCGTCGCGGCCGCCGGCTCCCCGATCGACGACGAGCCGGTCACGCGGGGCGTTCCGGCCCAGCAGAGCCGTTAGTTCGCCGGTCGTTCACGCACCGGCCGCTCCGTCCTGTCGAGGAGCGCATGCCCGAGGGCCTTATGTCACGTCGGTGAGGTGGCGTAGGGCCCTCGGGCGTTCTAGCGTGAACCGCATGATCGAGCTTGAGGGCCTTACGAAACGATTCGGCGCGAAGACCGCCGTGGACCACCTCAGCTTCCAGGTCAGACCGGGGGTGGTGACCGGCTTCCTCGGCCCCAACGGGGCGGGGAAGTCCACGACCATGCGCATGATGCTCGACCTCGACAACCCGACCAGCGGGACGGTCCGGATCGACGGCAAGCACTACCGGGACCTGAGGGAACCGCTGAAGCACGTCGGTGCACTGCTGGACGCCAAGGCGATGCACGGCGGCCGCAGCGCCTACAACAACCTGCTCTGCCTCGCCCAGTCGAACGGCGTCCCCGAGCGCAGGGTCACCGAGGTCCTGGATCTCGTGGGCCTGACGCCGGTGGCGAAGAAGAAGTCGAAAGGATTTTCGCTGGGTATGGCCCAGCGGCTGGGAATCGCCGCCGCGCTGCTCGGCGACCCGGAGATCCTGATGTTCGACGAGCCCGTCAATGGTCTGGACCCCGAGGGAATTCTCTGGATCCGCAATCTGATGAAGGGCCTGGCAGCCGAGGGGAGGACGATCTTCGTCTCTTCCCACTTGATGAGCGAAATGGCGCTGACCGCAGACCATTTGATCGTCATCGGCCAGGGAAAGCTACTGGCCGACATGTCCATGGCTGATTTTATTCACCAGAACTCCCGCAGTTACGTCCGGCTGCGCTCACCGCAGCAGGAGCGCCTCAAGGACCTCCTGCACCAGGCGGGGATCGCCGCCATCAGCGTCCCGGGCACCGGTGCACTGGAGATCGACGGGGTCGCCCCGGAGCAGCTCGGCGAACTGGCCGCCGAACACCGGATCGTGCTGCACGAACTCAGCCCGCAGCGGGCATCACTGGAGGAAGCGTTCATGCGGATGACGGCGGACTCCGTCGAGTACCACGCCCACGCACCGGGAGCCCCGGGAGCACCACAGACCCCGGGAACCCCCGCCGTCCCGGCCGCTCCGGGCCCGGCCGAGGACGCCCCCGCGTGGGGCGCCGGTTTCGAGGCGAAGCGCAAGGGCGGGCAGTGACCATGTCCTTCCCCGCAGTTCTCCGGTCCGAGTGGACCAAGATCCGTACGGTGGCCTCCACCACCTGGACGCTGGTCGCGGCGCTCGTGGTCACCGTCGGCGTGAGCGCCGGCCTGTGCGCCGTCGTCAACGCCACCTTCACGGACATGCCCCAGGAGCAGCAGCTCACCTTCGACCCGACCCTGGCCAGCTTCGCCGGCATGACCCTCGGCCAGCTCGCCATGATCGTCTTCGGGGTCCTGGTCGTGGGCACCGAGTACAGCTCGGGCATGATCCGCACCTCGCTGGCCGCCGTCCCGCGCCGCGCGCAGTTCCTGTTCGGCAAGCTGCTGGTGGCGACCGCGCTGGCGCTGGTCGTGGGCCTGGTCACGAGCTTCCTGTCCTTCTTCCTGGGGCAGGCCATCCTCGGCGACCACAGCATCGGCATCGACGAGCCCAACGTGCTGCGCGCGGTGGTCGGCGCCGGGCTCTACATGGCCATGATCGCCCTGTTCTCGATGGGCGTGGCGACGGTCCTGCGCAGCTCGATGCTGGCCCTCGGCATCCTGATGCCGTTCTTCTTCCTCGTCTCGACGATCCTCGGAGCCGTGAGCGCCACCCGGAAGGTCGCCCAGTACTTCCCGGACCAGGCCGGCTCCAAGATCATGCAGACGGTCCCGGGGGCGATGGACAGCGCCGAGGCCCCGTACGGCCCCTGGGGCGGCTTCGGGATCATGGCCCTGTGGGTGCTCGCCGCGGTGCTCGGCGGCTACCTCGTGCTCAGGAAGCGCGACGCCTGACGGACGGCCGTCCCCGCCGGGGGAGGTGTGGGGTCCGTCTCACGGCGGACCCCGCGCCAAAGATCCGTCCCCGGGCGGACACCGCCCGTACTACGGGTCATCCCCGGGTCGGCCTCAGGGAAGGCTCAGGGATCGGCCGGGGGCGGAACCGGAACCCCCTCGATATCCTCTTAACCCTTACTCGGACGAAAGCCGTCCGTCCGGCAAGGGGCAGAGCAATGATCGAGGCAGTCGGCCTGACCAAGCGCTTCGGCGCCAAGACAGCCGTCGACCAGCTGTCCTTCCAGGTCAAGCCAGGTCATGTCACCGGCTTCCTGGGGCCCAACGGCTCCGGCAAGTCCACCACCATGCGCATGGTCCTGGGCCTGGACCGGCCCACTTCCGGCCGCGTCACGATCAACGGCCTCCCCTTCCGGGAGCTGCCGAACGCCCAGCGGCACGTCGGCGCCCTGCTCGACGCCAAGGCCGTGCACGGCGGCCGCCGGGCACGCACCCACCTGCTCTCGGTGGCCCAGCTCTCCGGCATCCCCGAGAAGCGGGTGGACGAGGTCCTCGCCGTGGTCGGCCTCCAGCACGTCGCACGGCAGCGGACCAAGGGCTTCTCGCTCGGCATGGGCCAGCGGCTCGGCATCGCCACCGCCCTGCTGGGCGACCCCCAGGTGCTCCTGTTCGACGAGCCGGTCAACGGGCTGGACCCCGAGGGCATCCTCTGGGTCCGCAACCTCATGCGGCAGCTCGCCGCCGAGGGGCGGACCGTCTTCGTCTCCTCGCACCTGATGAGCGAGATGGCGCTGACCGCCGACCACCTCATCGTGATCGGCCGGGGCCGGCTGCTGGCCGACATGGGCACCCAGGAGTTCATCACGCACAACTCGGCCGGATTCGCACGGGTGCGGGCGGCCGACACCGATCGGGATGGCCGGGACACGCTGGCCACGGCCCTGACCGAGGCGGGCGGCCGGGTCCTCCAGGAGCCCGACGGAGCACTGCGCGTGACCGGCCTGGAGCTGCCCCGCATCTCCGACCTCGCCCACGGGGCCGGGGTACGGCTGTGGGAGCTGTCCCCGCACCGGGCCTCGCTGGAGGAGGCCTACATGCGGATGACCCAGTCCTCCGTCGAGTACACCTCCACCGATGACCCGCGGGCCGAGCTGTGGGAGCCCGAGCCGCTGAGCGTCCCGCGGTGGGAGGAGGAGGCGCCCGCGCCGCAGGTGCCGCAGGAAGGGTTCTTCGCTCCCCCTCCGCCCGGGGCCGGCGGCCGGCCCTTCCTGATGCCCGGCAGTGCAGCCGACCTCGCCGAAGCCGCCCGAAACACCACCGCAGACACCCGCAAGGACACCCGATGACCGGCCGCCCGACGACTGGCCCGACGACCGGCCCGAACCCGGCGACCTGCCCGGACCCCGCGGCCGAGCCCTACAGCTCGCCGCTTCCGACACCGCGCCCGCACCTGGGGCACGCGCTCGCCTCGGAGTGGACGAAGCTGATCTCGGTGCGCTCCACGGTGTGGACGCTCGGCTCGCTGGTGCTGCTCGTGGTCGGCGTCGGCCTGCTCGCCATCTCGCAGACCCGCGACGAGAACTACAACGAGATGCCCTTCACCACGCCGGCCGTCTTCGGTCTGCTGGTCGGGCAGCTCTCGGTGATGGTGCTCGGGGTGCTGACGATCACCTCCGAGCACGGCACCGGGCTGGTCCGCACCACCTTCACCGCGGCCCCGGACCGCCATCGGGTCCTGACCGCGAAGTACCTGGTCTCGGCCCTGGCCTGCTTCACCGCCACCGCCGGATCCGTCTTCGTCGTCGGCGTGGCCGCCGCCATCGCGCACGGCGGCCCCGCGGCGGGGGAGCACTCCGGCCACGAGTGGATCTCCGGTCTCGCGGGCTGCGTCTACGTGACGCTGCTGGGCGTGCTCGCCCTGGCCGTCGGGGCACTCGTACGGCACTCGGCCGGGGCCATCGCCGTCATGATCGGCGTCGTCACCCTGCCGCCGGTGGTCGGCGGGATACTGAGCGTCTGGCAGGCCACCGCCTCGCTCGGGACGGCGGTCCTGCAGCACAACGCACCGGTGGCGCTGATGCAGATGTTCGGCATGGCGGACAACGGCGGCAGCGGCACCGAGACGCTGCCAGGAAACCTGTCCCAGATGGTGCTGATCACGTTGGTGACGGGAGCCGCGGTGGCGGCGTCGTACGTGGTGGTCGGCCGCCGGGACGTCTAGGGCCTGGCCTCGTCAGTACCGAGGGGCGTTACGGGACCGCTGCACCCGCGAGGTGCGGCGGTCCTTCGCGTTCCAGCAGGCCTTGTGCCAGTGGCGGCGGTCGTCGACGCCGCCGTACTCCGGCCAGGCCACGAGGTGCGGGGTGCCCGAGGGGATCTCCTGGTCACAGCCCGGGCAGCGGTAGCGCTTGCCCGCCGCGCTCGCGCCCGCGACGTGCCGGACCTTCCACTCCTCGCCCTGGTACTCCTCGGTCCGTTCCAGCCCGAACCGGTCCAGGCCGCCCGTGCCCGGGTCCGGACGGTCGGCTGGATTCCCGCCGCCCCTGGGGCGGTTGTGGCGCGGTGACACGTATACCTCACGAATGGGCGGACGGAAGTGACTTTCTTCCAGACTACGCGCAGCGAGGGCGGGTACCCGCAGGGTGGCCGGCAGAGGCAGCCCGGAGGGCGACGACTGGCCTGACTATCCCAATAACTTTCCTGTCAGGCCGTGCCTTTGGCACGTGTCAGACGTTGTTGCCGTCAGAAGAACCGGTCCACCTGGGGGAGGCCGCGTCAGCCACGAGGAGGCTAAAGGCGATGCGCGTAGGAGCGTTTGTACTGGCGGCCCAGTTCCCGGGCCAGGGCCAGGGGGAGGCGCTGCACCGGGCGGTGCGGACCGCCGAGGCGGCCGAGGAGGCCGGTCTCGACGCCGTCTGGCTCGCCGAGCACCACTTCGTCCCGTACGGGGTGTGTCCCTCGGCGGTGACCCTGGCGGCCCTGCTGCTGGGCCGGACCAGGCGGCTGCGGGTGGGCACGGCGGTGAGCGTGCTGCCGAGCACGCATCCGGTGGCCCTCGGCGAGCAGGCGGCGCTCCTGCACCTCACCGCGGGGGGCCGGTTCACCCTGGGGGTGGGCCGGGGCGGGCCGTGGGTGGACCTGGAGGTGTTCGGGGGCGGCCTGGACGCGTACGAGAACGGCTTCCCGGAGGCGCTGGACCTGCTCCGGCGCTGGCTGGCGCAGCCGAGGGTCTCGGCCGACGGCGAGCGGTACGGCTTCCGCGAGGTGGCCGTCGTCCCGCGCCCGTCGGAGGCGCTGGACGGGGACGGATCCGGGCCGGAAGTGATCGTCGCCTGCACCTCCCCCGCGTCGGTCCGGCTGGCCGCGGAGCGCGGGCTGCCCATGCTGCTCGGGATGCACTGCGGTGACGAGGAGAAGGCGGAGATGGTCGCGCTGTACCGGCGTACGGCCGCGGCGGCGGGCCACCCGCCGCACGCTCCGCACGTGTCGGCGGGCGTGTGCCAGCTGGCGGACCGGACGGTGGACGCCAGGGAAACCCTGATGAAATCGATGCCGGGCTGGCTGAAACAGGGACTGGACGCCCACGTGACGGTGGACGGGCGGCTGCGCACGATGCGTGACCCGGTCGCGTACACGGAGTTGCTGTGCGATCTGCATCCCGTGGGGACCCCGCGGCTGGCCGCGGACCGCTTGGCGGCGACCTCCGAGCGGACGGGCATCACCCGGTTCGCGCTGCTGACGGAGGGCTCGGGTGATCTCGCCGCGACGGAGGAGAACGTACGGCGCCTCGGCGCCGAGGTCCTGCCCCGCCTCGGCTGAGAGCCCGGCCGGAATGCTGCCGCTCCGGTATCAGTGCACCTCCCGCGATGGATACGGAGCGGCAGCGGAGTACGGGTTTGCGGGTGGCGCGGTGGGACGGTGGTGCTGGTCCGGCTGGTGGTGCCTCCGGTCCTAGCAGTCCCGCAGCTCCGGCGACTGGTTGAGCAGCTGGCCACGGATCGACGTGAACTTGGCCAGCCTGTCGTCCACCGAAGGGTCCAGCGGGAAGACGGCCACACGGTGACAGTTCTGGAAGGCCAGCCGCACCCCGAAGTGCCGCTGCAGCGCACCCCTTATCGCGTCACTCGCGAGGGCGCGGAGCAGCTGCCCGCGCGCCTGCTCGTCGGGCGGCGGCGTCTGGTTGTCGGCGAACTCTCCGCCGTCGACCTTCAGCTGGGCCACCAGCGAGCTGATCATCTCCCAGGCATAGGGCAGGGAGGTCCGGACGCAGTCGACGAAAGCGGCTTCGTCGACCTCGCCTCGCTCGGCCTGTTCGAGTAGGGCCGGTGAGACGTCGAGCGACATGGGTTCTCCTCTCGCGACCCCGGCGTTTGGGTTGCCGGAGTCTTACGGGCAGGGAAGGAGGCCGCGACGCAGCGTGCACGCTCGGCAACCTCCTGCTCACCACGGTAGGCGCCCCTCGGGTGCCGCACCAGGAGAATGCGCATACAACGCGCCATCGGCGAAGGGGGCTTTCGGGGGCGAATCGCGTGGAGGCGGGTCGGTCGAGTAGCGTTGCCGACCATGCGTCTCGTCATTGCCCGCTGCTCCGTCGACTACGCGGGCCGGCTCACCGCCCATCTGCCCTCGGCACCCCGTCTGATCCTCGTGAAGGCCGACGGCAGTGTCTCGATCCACGCGGACGACCGGGCGTACAAACCGCTCAACTGGATGTCGCCGCCGTGCACCCTCAAGGAGGGGAGCGGGGATGACGCCGGCGTCTGGACGGTGGTCAACAAGGCGGGCGAGAAGCTCATCATCACCATGGAGGAAGTCCTCCACGACTCCTCCCACGAGCTCGGCGTCGACCCGGGCCTGATCAAGGACGGCGTCGAGGCGCACCTGCAGGAGCTGCTGGCGGACCGGATCGACACGCTGGGCGACGGCTACACGCTGATCCGGCGCGAGTACATGACGGCGATCGGCCCGGTGGACATCCTGTGCCGGGATGCCTCCGGCGGGACGGTGGCGGTGGAGATCAAGCGCCGCGGCGAGATCGACGGCGTCGAGCAGCTGACCCGCTACCTGGAACTGCTGAACCGGGATCCGCACCTGGCGCCGGTACGGGGCGTGTTCGCGGCGCAGGAGATCAAGCCGCAGGCGCGCGTACTGGCCGCTGACCGCGGGATGGACTGCGTGGTCCTGGACTACGACGCCCTGCGCGGCATCGAGGACGACAAGCTCCGCCTGTTCTGACGGACCGAGGCGCGGGCCAGGGCCCAGGCGGGCGGGCGGCCAAGGCCCGGCGGGCGGGCTTCGCCGGGTGTGGTGTCGTTGCCCGGGAGCGGGGCGGGGCCACTCCGGAAGTTCGTCTCGGCTCGCGGACCTAGCGGGATCGCGAACGGACCCGGCGGTGACCGCTCATCCTCGACTCACCACCGCAGTGTCCCCACCCGCCCGCACATCTCGCGGCCCGGCCCCCGCAGCGGGCCACGGACGGTCGTCGGACGCCAAGCCGGGAGGAGCGCGTAGCGATCTGAGGCGATGGTGGCCTCTCCCGCCCCCGATGGTCATCTCATTGGCGTCGGCTGCGGCTTGACCCGGCCGGGGCCCGGCATAGGGGGGCTATCGGCCCCGGATGGGGAACTGGCGACGGGACACGGCCCGCCCATCGCCGACGGGCCCGTCCCGGAACACGTACCCCCCGGCCATTCCCCGGGGGCTTCCCGGCAGTCTGTTGTCTTTCCGGGGCGGGCCGGGCAGTCAGGGGTGGCCGCAGGCCATCGCGAAGCGACGCGACGAAGGAGCGCCCTTGACGGCCCGGCCCACCCCGGAAGGACAGTGGACTGACGGGACGCCCCCGGAACCCCACCGACCCCGCCCGCGGGCATCCCGCCCCCACGCCACCGCCCCGCCTACCGACCCCCACCCCCGGGGTTACACGGTGGACGACGGTACGGGGGCCGTCGTGGTCGGGGCCGTTGGCGTCGGGGTCGGGTCCGGCGGGCTCGGCTGCGGGGGCGTCGGGGACGGCGGCGTCGGCGTCGGCGGCGTCGGGTTGCCCCCCGACGGCCGGGACGGCGGCGGGGTCGACGACGGCCGGCGCGAGGGCGTGCGCGAGGACGGGGTGGCTCCGGGAGGCTGCTCCGGCTGCGCGGCCGTGGATTCCGGGGCCGGATCCGTGGCGCCCGGCGCCGGCGCAGGAACGTTACCGCTACTCTCCGGCGCCCCCGGCAGGGACGACGTCGGGGTCGACGACACCGCCGGGCCGCCGCCGGTCGGCGACTCGGAGTCCGACGAGGACATCGCCAGGGCCACCACCGTGCCCAGCACCGCCACCGTCACCGCTCCCGCCGCCGCCAGCAGCGCCGGCTTGCGGCGCGACTGCCGGGCCGGCGGCGGCTCGGGCCGGGCGATCGGCGCGGGCGCCGGCTTCGGGTTGAGGGGGAAGGCCTCCTCGAACACCTCCGACAGCGTCGCCGGGGTCTGCGCCCGCTTGGTCACCGGTACCACCGGCGCCACGCGCGCAGCCACCGGCAGGGCCGCGGTCACCGCCTCCGAGGACCGCGGAGCCGCCGGCGGAGCCACGGGGGCAGCGGCCGGCGGCTCCAGGCGCAGCGGCGGCGACACCTGGACGCCCGCCGCCTCCCGGTCCGCGACCAGCGCCAGCGCCCGCCGCCCCGCGACCGTGCCCCGCTTGTCCGCGAGGGCGCCGCGCAGCCCGATCGACGCCTCCAGCTCGGCGCGCGCCCGGTCCAGCCGGCCCTCGCACAGCGCGAGCACCCCGAGTTCGTGGTGGAAGTACGCCTGCTCCGCGACCTCCCCCGCCTTGCGCGCGGCCTCCGCGCCCGAGCGCAGCACCCGCTCCCACGCCTCCCAGTGCCGGGAAGCCGCGAAGGCCGGCGCCGCCGTCCGGGCCAGCAGCACCGCGGCCACCACGTCCGCTCCGGCGAGGGCCGCCACCACCGCCTCGGCCTCCGCCGCGACCCGCTCCGGGGCCACCGAGGCGTGCCCGGTCCACCAGGCGTAGTGGCGGGCCGCCGTACGGGCCTCCTCCGCGGCGGTGTCCCCGTACCCGGCCTCCTCCAGCTGCCGGGCCACCCCGGCGGCGAGCCGGTAGCGGGTGCCGACCGGGGTCACCAGCCCCGCGGCCAGCAGTTCGGCGACGGCCGCGTCCGCGTGGGTGTCCCCCACCAGTGCGGGCAGGTGGGCGTGGTGCGGCAGTTCACCGCCGAGCGCGCACGCGATCCGCAGCGCCGCCCGCGCCGATTCGCTGGCCCGCGAGGCCAGCAGCTCGGCGGGGGCCGCGCCCTCGGCCAGCGTGGGCAGGGGCACGTACGCGGCGTCACGCGGCCGTTCCTCGAAGACCCCGGGCTCCTCGTCGTCGTCCTCGGCCGAGAGCCGGTTCAGCTCGTCGCGCTGCCGCAGCAGCGCGGCCGCCTGCACGAAGCGCAGCGGCAGCCCCTCCGAGGCGAAGCGCAGGTCGCCCGCCCAGGCGGTCTCCTCGTCGGTCAGTGCCCGGCCGAGGCCGGCTTCGAGCAGTTGCAGGCACTCGGTGCGGCCGAGGCCGCCGAGGAAGACCTCTTCCAGGTGGGAGTCGTCGGAGGGGGCCCGGGTGTCGGGCGTGGCGGCCAGCAGGTAGGCGCATTCGGGGGTGGCGCGCAGCAGCTCGTCGAGGGCGCTCCCGCCCATCTCCAGGTCGTCGAGGAGGACGATGGCGCCGATGTCGCGTACGCGGGCGAGGAGTTCGATCCGCTCGGGCCGTTCCAGGGAGGCCTCGAACACGGCCGCGTACAGCGCCTGGAGCAGCTCGCCCGGCTGCTGGTGCCCGTGGCCGCTGAGGCGTACGACGCCGTCGGGGGCCATGCCCGCGCAGTCGGCGGCGACCGCGTCGAGCAGGGCGGTGCGGCCGGATCCGGCGGGGCCGGTCAGCCGTACGGAACGGCCCCGGGCCAGCAGTCGTACGAGCCGCTCCCGTTCCTCCTCGCGCCCCAGCAGCGGGGCGGCCGGGCCGGCCGCCCCGGGCAGGGCGGGCGGACGGGCGGCGGCGTCGCGGGCGGTGCGGGAGGCCGCGTCGCGCTTGGGCGGGCGGCCGCCGCCGGTGCCGGGGCGGCGGGGCTCGATCTCGCTGCCGTCGACGGGGTTCACCGTGAGGGTGAAGTCCCCGGCGGTGAGGGTGACGACCCGCGCGGCGGGCGCCGGGGAGGAAGCGGAGGGCCCCGCGGGCGCCGGCGGTACGGGTCCTTCCGCCGCCCCGGCTGCTCCCTTGGAAGGCTCCTGCGGATGGGCCTGCCCCTGTGTACGGTCCATGACCAAGTCCCCCGATCGCGCCCTGCGCCTCGCCGTCCTGCCGCCCGGCCTTCGCACATGCCGCTGTCGCTACTGGTCCGGTTTCCGCCCGAACCCTAGACGGTGGCCGGTCGTACGGGGAACCGCAGGGGTGCCATCACCACCGGACCGTTACGTTTCCGCAGGAAACGCAAACGGAATCCGGCCTCAGACCCGCGGGAGGGATTCCGCTTCCAGGCCGCCCTCGATGGCGAGGATCCGGTGCAGCCGGGTCGCGACGAGGAGCCGCTGCATCTGCGGCGGCACCCCGCGCAGGACGAGGCGGCGCCCCGTCCGGCCGGCCCTCCGGTGGGCGCCCATGATCACGCCGAGGCCGGTCGCGTCCCAGGAGTCGAGCCCGGTGAGGTCGAGGACGAGGTCGCCGTGGCCGTCGTCGAGGGCGGCGTGGAGGGCCGTACGGGCGTCCGCCGCGCTGCGCACGTCGAGGCGGCCCCCGACAGCGAGTTCGGCGTGGTCGCCCCTGATGTGCATGTGTGCTCCCGGCAGTCCTGCGTACGTATGGTCCGACTGGTCCGTGGTCGACAACTTTCACTGCAACTGACTGCCACGCGGGCAGGGAAGTTGCCGACCGTGAGCGAACCGATACCTAATTCACCCGTGCGGGTGCTGGCATTCGAACTAGGGCGCTCGATCGCTCAGTGCTTGTAGAAGCCCTGCCCGGTCTTGCGGCCGAAATCACCCGCGTCCACCATGCGGCGCATCAGCTCCGGCGGCGCGAACTTCTCGTCCTGGGACTCGGTGTAGATGTTGCTGGTCGCGTGGAGCAGGATGTCCACGCCGGTGAGGTCGGCGGTGGCCAGCGGGCCCATCGCGTGTCCGAAGCCCAGCTTGCACGCGATGTCGATGTCCTCGGCGGACGCCACGCCCGATTCGTACAGTTTCGCGGCCTCTACGACGAGTGCGGAGATCAGACGGGTCGTCACGAAACCGGCGACGTCGCGGTTGACGACGATGCACGTCTTGCCGACGGACTCGGCGAACGCCCGGGTGGTGGCGAGGGTCTCGTCGCTGGTCTTGTAGCCGCGGACCAGCTCGCACAGCTGCATCATCGGGACGGGCGAGAAGAAGTGCGCGCCGACGACCCGCTCCGGACGCTCCGTCACCGCGGCGATCTTGGTGATCGGGATGGCGGAGGTGTTGGACGCGAGGATCGCGTCGTCCCGTACGAGCTTGTCGAGGGAGCGGAAGATCTCGTGCTTGACCTCAAGCTTCTCGAAGACGGCCTCGACGACGATGTCGACGTCGGCGACGGCGTCGAGGTCGGTGGTCGTGCTGATGCGGGCGAGCGCGGCCTCGGCGTCCTCCGCCGTCATCCTGCCCTTGGAGACGAACTTGTCGTACGAGGCCTTGATGCCGTCGGTACCGCGCGTCAGGGCGGCGTCGGTGACGTCGCGCAGCACGACGTCCCAACCCGCCTGAGCGGAGACCTGAGCAATCCCCGAACCCATCAGTCCTGCACCGATGACGGCGAGCTTCCCAGCCACTGCACACCCCTCGTTCTCAAACGGCCCGGTCTCATGGCCTCTCCGGCGGAGACTAGCGCTCGCGGGCGGCGGTGGGACCGTGAAGTAACACGCGTCACGTCTCAGATGACGGACATCACACCGGTCCGGCCCACCGCCCGGGCCCCGGCGCGGAGTTCACCCGCCGATACCGGCGGGCCCCGCCGCGGATGCGTTGCTCCAGCTCCTCCGGCCGGCCGGCCTCCCGTGCCACGTCGCGCGTGGCCCGGGTCCGGGCCATCCGGCCGCGGACGACGAGGCAGCACACTCCTCGCGGTGCCGGGCCGTCAGGGCCGGACCGCGCACAGCCTGCGGGAGACCACGGACAGGGTGGCCTCCGCGTGCAAGAGTGCGTCCGGCTCCGCCCGCGTCCGGCGTCCGGCGGCCCGGTCCTCGGCCACCGGGTCCTTGACGTGGTCGCGTACCGGGGCGTCCTCCTCGGCGGGCCGCAGCGCACCCGCGGCAGGGGTGCGTCCGCCAGGTGCTCCGCCCGGATCCGCAGCCGGAGCCCCGCGTCAGCGTCCGCCGCCCCGGGCTCCCCCCGCTCCAGCGCCTCGTGGGACCGGCCGGCGCGTGGGGTTTTCCGGGGCGGCTCATTACGCTGGCCGCATGGTGAACCTCACGCGCATCTACACCCGCACCGGCGACAAGGGCACGACCGCCCTCGGCGACATGAGCCGTACGGCCAAGACCGACCTGCGGATCTCGGCGTACGCCGACGCCAACGAGGCCAACGCGGCCATCGGCACCGCCATCGCCCTCGGCGGCCTGCCCGCGGAGGTCGTGAAGGTCCTGGTCCGGGTGCAGAACGACCTGTTCGACGTCGGCGCCGACCTGTGCACCCCGGTGGTGGAGAACCCGGAATACCCGCCCCTGCGCGTCGAGCAGTTCTACGTGGACAAGCTGGAGGCCGACTGCGACCGCTTCAACGAGGAGTTGGAGAAGCTGCGCAGCTTCATCCTCCCCGGCGGCACCCCCGGCGCGGCCCTGCTGCACCAGGCCTGCACCGTGGTCCGCCGCGCCGAGCGCTCCACCTGGGCCGCGCTGGAGGTGCACGGCGAGACGATGAACCCGATGACCGCCACCTACCTGAACCGCCTGTCCGACCTCCTGTTCATCCTGGCCCGGACGGCCAACAAGGAGCTCGGGGATGTGCTCTGGGTGCCCGGGGGCGAGCGCTAGCGCCGGACCTCGGCCCCCGCGGGGGCCTTGCGCGGCCAGATCGAGTAGGTCGCCGCGACGACGGTGTGGATGACGAGCACCCGCAGGGCGGCGAGCTGCCAGGCCCGCAGCCCCTCGGTGTCCGCCGCGTCGCCCGCGTACCAGACCGCCGCCTGGAGCAGTCCGAGCGCGACGACCGCTGCGGCCAGGGTCCGGATCCACAGCTTCCACTCGTGGGCGGCACGGGCCTTGCCGTACAGCGGGCCGGGGGGCCGCGACCCCTCTCCGAACCGGTACGCGGCGTGCCGGTCGAGCCATTTCACCGTGTAGGGGCCGTATCCGACGGTGTAGCCGAGGTAGAGCGCGGCGAGCCCGTGCGTCCAGCTCGGCTCCCCGCCGTTCTTCAGGTCCAGGGTCGTGGCCACGAGCAGCGTCAGCTCCAGCAGCGGCTCGCAGAGCAGGACCGCCGCTCCCAGCCTCGGCATCCGGGCCAGGTAGCGCAGGGCCAGCCCCCCGGCCAGCAGCACCCAGAAGCCGATCTCGCAGGCGATGATCAGGGCGACGAGCACGTGGCTCCCCTTCCGCTCGGTTCCTCGAAAACACCACTCGTTCCAGGGTCCCGGCCGCCGCCCCGCTCCTCCTCGTCGCGGGAGACGAAGAGCGACTGCATCCTTCGGTGTAGTGCGGGGGCCCGGCCCTCCACCGCCGTACCGAGGCCGGCTCCTCCCCGCACCGTGTTGGATGGGACCGTGACCAGGACCGCCGCCCCGCATCCCCCCTCCCGGCAGCGCGCCGTCTTCCGGCCGCACCCCCACGACGTCCTGCTCGCCGCGCTGAGCGTCCTCGCGGGGGTGGTGCTCTGGGCGCTCGGCATCTACAGCACCGGCAACCGGCACTTCTTCCCCGCCTGGGCCGCCCTGGTCCCCCTCCTGGTCCTCGGGGCCGTCGGCCTGCTGCGCCGCACCGCCCCCCGGGTCACGGTGGTCGTCGGCACGGTCGGGGTGATCGCCGACCAGTTCACCGTGGGGAACCTGGGCACCGTCCTGATCTTCACGGACCTGATGTACGCGGCCGTGGTCTACGGGAAACCCTCGATGGCCCGCCGGCTGCCGGTCTCCACCGGCCTGGTCACCGTCGCCGTGACCATCGCCTCCGTGGCCTGGCTGCGCACCCCGCAGGCACTGATGATCGGTGTGATCACCGGCATCGTGAGCTTCGGCCCGGCCCTGACCGGCGCCACCCTGCGCAACCACCGCGAGGCGGCGGAGGCCGCCCGGCTGCGGGCCGAGCAGACGGCGCTGCTGGCCGAGATGGACCGCCACCAGGCGGTGGTCGCCGAGCGCGCCCGGATGGCCCGCGAGCTGCACGACATGGTGGCCAACCACCTGTCCGCCATCGCGATCCACTCCACCGCCGCCCTCTCCATCGACTCCCCCGCCACCAGCCGGGAAGCCCTCGGGGTGATCCGGGAGAACAGCGTGGAGGGGCTGGCCGAAATGCGCCGGTTGATCGGGCTGCTGCGGGACGCGGGGGCCGAGCAGGAACCGGCCGCCACCCCTTCGCTCGCCGGACTGGACGCCCTGCTGGGGCAGGCCCGGGTCAACGGCTCGGCGAGCGGGCTGGACTTCGTACTCCGCGACGAGCGGCCGCCCGGTCAGCCGGTCCCGGCTCCGGTGGAGCTGGCCGCCTACCGGATCGTTCAGGAGTCGCTGACCAACGCCCTCAAACACGCGGCGCCGGGCACGGTCCGCGTCGGGGTGTCGCATGCGGACGGGCTGCTGACCGTACGGGTGGACTCGCCGTACGGGGACCGGCCGGGCCCCCGCGCCCCCGGCTCGGGCGCCGGGCTGGTCGGCATGCGGGAGCGGACGGAACTGCTGGGCGGCCGGTTCGAGGCGGGCCGGGCGGGATCGCTGTGGCAGGTGCGGGCGGTCCTGCCCGCGGAGGAGAAGGCGGTGGCCGGATGACGATCCGGGTGGTGGTGGCGGAGGACCAGAGCGCGGTACGGGCCGGGCTGGTGCTGATCCTGCGCAGCGCCGGTGACATCGAGGTGGCGGGCGAGGCCGCGGACGGGGAGGAGGCGGTGCGCCTCGCCCGGGAACTGCGGCCGGATCTCGTCCTCATGGACGTGCAGATGCCGCGGCTGGACGGCGTGTCGGCGACCCGCCGGGTGGTGGCGGAGGGGCTGGCCGACGTCCTGGTGCTGACCACCTTCGACCTCGACGCGTACGTGTTCGGCGCGCTGCGGGCGGGGGCTGCGGGCTTCCTGCTGAAGAACGCGGAGGCGGCCGAGCTGATCGAGGCGGTACGGACCGTCGCGCGCGGCGAGGGTCTGATCGCCCCGGCGGTGACGAGGCGGCTGATCGCCGAGTTCGCGGTTCCGCAGGCCGTACGGCCCTGTGTGCCGCCGGAGCGCGCCGCGGCCGTGGCCTCGCTGACGCGCCGGGAGCGGGAGGTGCTGGGCTGCCTGGGCGAGGGGCTGGCGAACGCGGAGATCGCGGTGCGGCTGGAGATGGCGGAGGCGACGGTGAAGACGCACGTCAGCCGGCTGCTGGCGAAGCTGGAGCTGCGCAGCCGGGTCCAGGCGGCGGTGCTGGCACGGGAGTTGGGGCTCCAGCAGGACTCCGGGGAACCGGGCTGAGAGGAGGTCTGGACCTCTTGACGCTTGGTCCAGACCTTTCTACGCTCGCCGCAACTGTGGTGAGCGTGGCATGACAACACGCTCACGGGCGGCGCAGGTCCCATCCCCAGTCGTAGTCGGCTGCTCGGCCACGACGGACCTACGGAGGAGCACCCTTGAGCACAGCACCCCCACCCCGCTTCCGACTGATCCGACGGCTCGCCGCGACCGTGGCCGCCCTCGCCCTGCCCGTCGCGGGACTCGTGGCCGTGGCCGCCCCCGCCGAGGCCGCCGCCTCCGCGACGGCGACGTACACCAAGGTCTCCGACTGGGGCTCCGGCTTCGAGGGCAAGTGGACGGTGAAGAACACCGGCACCACCACCCTCACCAGCTGGACCGTGGAGTGGGACTACCCCGCGGGCACGACGGTCACCTCTGCCTGGGACGCCACCGTCACCAGCTCCGGCACCCACTGGACCGGCAAGAACGTCGGGTGGAACGGCACCCTGGCCCCCGGCGCCACGGCCAGCTTCGGCTTCAACGGCGCCGGCCCGGGCTCCCCCAGCGGCTGCAAGATCAACGGCGGCTCCTGCGACGGCGGTACGACCCCCACCGACAGCCCGCCGTCGGCCCCCGGCACCCCCACCGCGAGCGGGGTCACCGACACCGCGCTCACCCTCGGCTGGAGCGCCGCCACCGACGACAAGGGCATCAAGAACTACGACGTCTACCGCGGCGGCACCAAGATCGCGACCGTCGCCGGCACCACCTACGCGGACTCCGGCCTGACCAAGGGCACCACGTACGCGTACAGCGTGACCGCCCGCGACACCGCCGGCCAGACGGGCCCGTCCTCGGGCACCCTCTCGGTCACCACGACCGGCGGCGGCACCACGCCCCCGGACCCGGGCGGCAAGGTCAAACTCGGCTACTTCACCGAATGGGGCGTCTACGGCCGCAACTACCACGTGAAGAACCTGGTGACCTCCGGCTCCGCCGCGAAGATCACCCACATCAACTACGCCTTCGGCAACGTGCAGGGCGGCAAGTGCACCATCGGCGACTCCTACGCCGACTACGACAAGGCCTACACCGCCGACCAGGCCGTCGACGGCGTCGCCGACACCTGGGACCAGCCGCTGCGCGGCAACTTCAACCAGCTGCGCAAGCTCAAGGCCAAGTACCCGAACATCAAGGTGCTGTGGTCCTTCGGCGGCTGGACCTGGTCCGGCGGATTCGGCCAGGCCGCGGCGAACCCGGCCGCCTTCGCCGACTCCTGCTACAGCCTGGTCGAGGACCCGCGCTGGGCGGACGTCTTCGACGGCATCGACATCGACTGGGAGTACCCGAACGCCTGCGGGCTGTCATGCGACACCAGCGGCGCCGCCTCCCTGAAGAACGTGCTCTCCGCACTGCGCGCCAAGTTCGGCGGCAGCAACCTGGTCACCGCCGCGATCTCCGCTGACGGCTCCAACGGCGGCAAGCTCGACCTCGCCGACTACGCCGGCGCAGCCCAGTACGTCGACTTCTACAACGTCATGACGTACGACTTCTTCGGCGCGTGGGACGCCAAGGGCCCGACCGCCCCCCACTCCCCGCTCACCTCGTACGCCGGCATCCCGATCGCCGGGTTCAACTCCGAGGCCGCCATCACCAAGCTCAAGGGCAAGGGCATCGCCGGCGCCAAGCTCAACCTCGGCATCGGCTTCTACGGCCGCGGCTGGACCGGCGTGACCCAGGACGCCCCCGGCGGCGCCGCCACCGGGCCCGCCGCGGGCACGTACGAGCAGGGCATCGAGGACTACAAGGTGCTCAAGGGCAGCTGCCCGGCCACCGGCACCGTGGCCGGCACGGCCTACGCCAGGTGCGGCAGCAACTGGTGGAGCTACGACACCCCCGCCACCGTCGCCGGGAAGATGACCTGGGCCAAGCAGCAGGGCCTCAAGGGCGCCTTCTTCTGGGAATTCAGCGGCGACACCGCGAACGGCGAGCTCGCCAACGCGATCCACACCGGACTGCAGTAAGCACCCCGCACTGCCCCGGTACGCACTCCCTCCGAAAGAAGGACGAAGCCGGGGAGACGGGTCCGCCCCCGTCCCCCCGGCTTCTTCGCGTACGGAAGGCGGTGTGCGCCCCTACGCCACGTTCACCCGCTGTCCCGGAGGCGCCGCCTCCAGCCAGGCCAGGAACCCGGTCAGCGCGTCCTCGCTCATCGCCAGCTCCAGGCGGGTCCCCCGGTGGAGACAGCCGAGCACGACGGCGTCGGACAGCAGCGCCAGCTCCTCCTCGCCCTCGGGAGCACGGCGGGCGATCACCTCGATGGAGGCGCGCTCCAGCAGCCGGCGCGGCCGGGGGGAGTAGGAGAAGACACGGAACCAGTCGATGCGGTCACCGCTGTAGCGGGCCACCCCGTACACCCAGCCCTTGCCGGAGACGTCGGGTTCCTCGGAGACGCCCCAGCGCAGACTGCAGTCGAAGGTGCCGCCGGAACGCTGGATGAGTCTGCGGCGCAGACCGAACACAAAGAGCCCGATCACCACCAGGGCTACGACCAGGCCGCTCACAAGCAGAGCGAGGAGCATCTTCACCGACCTCCTCGCTCATCGACATACCGCACACGAAAAAGCACCTGCATCGCCTCAGCCGCGACCCGGTCTGGAAAATTCCAGAACCGGACCGCGGCTGAGGTCTCACACCTGTTCGGTTACGGGGCTCAGTGCCCCGCGACCGCGCGCAGCCGGACATCGGCGCGACGCTCGGCGGCCGCATCGGCCTCCGACTTCGCGCGCTCCAGTGCCCGCTCCGCCCGCTGGACGTCAATCTCGTCCGCGAGCTCGGCGATCTCGGCCAGCAGGGACAGCTTGTTGTCCGCGAACGAGATGAATCCGCCGTGCACCGCGGCGACGACAGTGTTGCCCTCGCTGGTACGGATGGTCACCGGGCCCGATTCCAGCACACCGAGAAGCGGCTGGTGACCGGGCATGACGCCGATGTCGCCGGACGTGGTGCGGGCGACGACCAGGGTGGCCTCGCCGGACCAGACATTGCGGTCCGCCGCGACCAGCTCGACGTGCAGCTCAGCAGCCAAGGTGGCTCCTCGGGTCACCACCCGGCGGGTCAGCCGGGTGTTGGGTCAAATTCTAATGGGCGTGGGGAGAGGGACGGGACACACCCGCCCCTCTCCGTGAAACCGGTGAACCGGATGCGCTCCTCGCGGAGCGCGCCGGATCAGGAGACGCCCAGCTCCTTGGCGTTGGCCTTCAGGTCCTCGATGCCACCGCACATGAAGAACGCCTGCTCGGGGAAGTGGTCGTACTCACCGTCGCAGATCGCGTTGAACGCGGTGATCGACTCGTCGAGCGGAACGTCCGAACCGTCCACGCCGGTGAACTGCTTGGCGACGTGGGTGTTCTGCGACAGGAAGCGCTCGACGCGGCGGGCACGGTGGACAACGAGCTTGTCCTCCTCGCCCAGCTCGTCGATACCGAGGATCGCGATGATGTCCTGGAGGTCCTTGTACTTCTGGAGGATCCCCTTGACGCGCATGGCGGTCGCGTAGTGGTCCGCCGCGATGTACCGCGGGTCGAGGATGCGGGACGTCGAGTCCAGCGGGTCCACGGCCGGGTAGATGCCCTTCTCGGAGATCGGACGGGAGAGAACCGTCGTCGCGTCGAGGTGGGCGAAGGTGGTGGCCGGCGCCGGGTCGGTCAGGTCGTCCGCGGGGACGTAGATCGCCTGCATCGAGGTGATCGAGTGACCACGGGTCGAGGTGATGCGCTCCTGGAGGAGGCCCATCTCGTCGGCCAGGTTCGGCTGGTAACCCACCGCGGAGGGCATACGGCCGAGCAGGGTCGACACCTCGGAACCCGCCTGGGTGTACCGGAAGATGTTGTCGATGAAGAAGAGCACGTCCTGCTTCTGCACATCGCGGAAGTACTCCGCCATGGTCAGACCGGCGAGGGCGACGCGCAGACGGGTGCCCGGGGGCTCGTCCATCTGGCCGAAGACAAGGGCCGTCTTGTCGATGACGCCCGAGTCGTGCATCTCCTCGATGAGGTCGTTGCCCTCACGGGTACGCTCACCGACGCCCGCGAACACCGACACACCGTCGTGGTTGTTGGCGACGCGGTAGATCATTTCCTGGATCAGAACGGTCTTGCCGACACCGGCACCACCGAACAGACCGATCTTTCCACCCTTGACGTACGGGGTGAGGAGGTCGATGACCTTGACGCCGGTCTCGAACATCTCCGTCTTCGACTCAAGCTCGTCGAAGCTCGGCGCCTTGCGGTGGATCGGCCAGCGCTCGGTCACCTCGGCGTTGGCCTCGGGGACGTTGAGCACCTCACCCAGGGTGTTGAAGACCTTGCCCTTGGTGAAGTCACCGACGGGGACGGTGATGCCCGTGCCCGTGTCGGTCACCGTGGCCTGGCGGACCAGACCGTCGGTGGGCTGCATGGAGATCGTGCGGACCAGGCCGTCACCCAGGTGCTGGGCGACCTCAAGGGTCAGCGTCTTGAGCGCGCCGTCCTCGGCCGGGTCGGCGACCTGGACCTTCAGCGCGTTGTAGATGTCGGGCATCGCGTCGACGGGGAACTCCACGTCGACGACCGGGCCGATGACCCGGGCGACGCGGCCCGTGGCGGCGGCCGTCTCAACAGAGGTCGTCATTACTTGTCACTCCCCGCGGTCGCGTCGGCCATGGCGCTGGCGCCACCGACGATCTCGCTGATTTCCTGGGTGATTTCGGCCTGGCGGGCCGCGTTGGCAAGCCGGGAGAGGCTCTTGATGAGGTCTCCGGCGTTGTCGGTCGCCGACTTCATCGCGCGGCGGCGGGCGGCGTGCTCGGAAGCAGCCGACTGCAGCAGTGCGTTGTAGATGCGGCTCTCGACGTAGCGCGGCAGCAGGGCGTCGAGGACGTCCTCCGCCGACGGCTCGAAGTCGAACAGCGGAAGGATCTCGCCCTTCGTGCCGGTCTCCTCCTGAGCCTGGTCGAGGCTGAGCGGCAGCATCCGGCTGTCCACCGCGTTCTGCGTCATCATCGACACGAATTCCGTGTAGACGATGTGCAGCTCGTCGATGCCGCCCTCGGCGGTGTCCGCCTGGATGGCCTCGATCAGCGGCCCCGCGACGCGCTTGGCGTCGGCGTACTCCGGCCGGTCGGTGAAGCCGGTCCACGAGTCCGCGATCTTGCGCTCACGGAACCCGTAGTACGCGACACCCTTGCGGCCGACGATGTAGGTGTCGACCTCCTTGCCCTCGCTGCGCAGCCGCTCGGTCACCCGGTCGGCCTGCTTGATGGCGTTCGAGGAGTAGCCGCCGGCCAGACCGCGGTCGCTCGTGATGAGCAGGACCGCGGCGCGGGTCGGCGTCTCGACCTCGGTGGTCAGGGCGTGCTTGGCGTTCGAACCGGTCGCCACCGCCGTCACCGCGCGGGTGAGCTCGGTTGCGTACGGCATCGATGCCGCCACCTTGCGCTGCGCCTTGACGATGCGCGAGGCGGAGATCATCTCCATCGCCTTGGTGATCTTCTTGGTCGCCGTGATGGCACGGATGCGACGCTTGTAGACCCGGAGCTGCGCTCCCATGAGTCAGGTCCCTTCCGTCGTCACTTGGAGACGTTGACGGCCGGTGCGTCCTCGCCCAGGAGCTTGCCGTCCGAGGTCTCGAACTGGCGCTTGAAGCCGGCGATGGCGTCAGCGATCGACGTCAGGGTGTCGTCCGACATCTTGCCGCCCTCGGCGATCGAGGTGAGGAGGTCCTTGCGCTCGCGGCGCAGGTACTCCAGCAGCTCCGACTCGAAGCGGCGGATGTCGCCGACCGGGACGTCGTCCATCTTGCCGGTGGTGCCGGCCCAGACGGAGACGACCTGCTCCTCGACGGGCATCGGCTGGTACTGGCCCTGCTTCAGCAGCTCGACCATGCGCTTGCCGCGCTCCAGCGAGGCCTTCGACGCGGCGTCCAGGTCGGAACCGAAGGCGGCGAACGCCTCCAGCTCGCGGTACTGGGCCAGGTCGACGCGCAGACGGCCGGAAACCTGCTTCATGGCCTTGTGCTGCGCGGAACCACCGACGCGGGAGACCGAGATACCGACGTTCAGGGCCGGACGCTGGCCGGCGTTGAACAGGTCGGACTCCAGGAAGCACTGGCCGTCGGTGATGGAGATGACGTTGGTCGGGATGAACGCCGAGACGTCGTTGGCCTTGGTCTCGACGATCGGCAGACCGGTCATCGAACCGGCGCCCATCTCGTCGGAGAGCTTGGCGCAACGCTCCAGCAGACGCGAGTGCAGGTAGAAGACGTCACCCGGGTAGGCCTCACGGCCCGGCGGGCGGCGCAGCAGCAGCGACACGGCGCGGTAGGCGTCGGCCTGCTTCGACAGGTCGTCGAAGATGATCAGGACGTGCTTGCCGGCGTACATCCAGTGCTGACCGATGGCGGAACCGGTGTACGGCGCCAGGTACTTGAAGCCGGCCGGGTCGGACGCCGGGGCGGCGACGATGGTCGTGTACTCAAGCGCGCCGGCCTCTTCCAGGGCGCCGCGAACGGACGCGATGGTCGAGCCCTTCTGGCCGATGGCGACGTAGATGCAGCGGACCTGCTTGTTCACGTCGCCCGAGCGCCAGTTGTCGCGCTGGTTGATGATCGTGTCGACGGCCAGAGCGGTCTTGCCGGTCTGACGGTCACCGATGATCAGCTGACGCTGGCCACGGCCGATCGGCACCATCGCGTCGACGGCCTTGTAGCCGGTCTGCATCGGCTCGTGCACCGACTTGCGGACCATGACGCCCGGGGCCTGCAGTTCGAGGGCGCGGCGGCCCTCGGTCGCGATCTCGCCGAGGCCGTCGATCGGGTTGCCGAGCGGGTCGACAACGCGGCCGAGGTAGCCCTCGCCGACACCTACGGAGAGAACCTCACCGGTGCGCTGCACCGGCTGGCCCTCTTCGATGCCGTTGAACTCGCCGAGGACGATCGCACCGATCTCGCGCTCCTCAAGGTTGAGGGCGAGACCGAGGGTGCCGTCCTCGAACTTCAGCAGCTCGTTCGCCATGGCGGAGGGCAGACCCTCCACCTTCGCGATGCCGTCGCCGGCAACGCTGACCGTTCCGACCTCCTCGCGCGAGGCCGCGTCCGGCTGGTACGACTGGACAAAGTTCTCCAGTGCGTCCCGGATCTCCTCCGGCCGGATCGTGAGCTCCGCCATCTGGGTTCCCTGCTCTCCTTGTTGGGCCTGAAGCTTCTTAGGGGTCTGGGGGCGACCCCCAGGAATCTTCTGCAAGTTCTGCACGGCCCAACCGGGCCGCTAGGAATGCGTTGTTCTTTTGGTGGCCGGTCAGCCGGCCATGCGGCGGGAGGCCTCGGAAAGGCGCTCCGCGACGCTGCCGTCGATGACCTCGTCGCCGACGCGCACCACGATCCCGCCGAGGACCGAGGGGTCCACGTCCAGGTTCAGGTGCATCTGGCGGCCGTACAGCTTCGCCAGCACCGCGCCGAGACGCTGCCGCTGCACGTCGCTGAGCGGAACCGCGGTGGTCACGGTGGCGACCATGCGGTTGCGGCGCTCGGCGGCGAGCTTGGACAGGGACTCGAGTCCCGCCTCCAGGCTACGTCCACGCGGGTGCGTGACGAGACGCGTGACCAGACGCTCGGTGACCGCGTTCGCCTTGCCGCTGAGCAGGCTGCGCAGCAGCTCGCCCTTCGCGGAGGCGGTGGCCGACCGGTCGGTCAGCGCGGAGCGCAGCCCGGTGTTCGAGGCGACGATCCGGCCGAACCGGAACAGCTCGTCCTCGACGTTGTCCAGCGCGTCGCCCTGCTGGGCCGCCGTGAGGTCGGCGGTGGCCGCCAGCTCCTCCAGCGAGTCCACCAGGTCGCGGGACTGCGACCAGCGGGACCGGACCATGCCCGACACCAGGTCGAGGGTCTCCCCGCCGACCTGGCCGGACAGCAGCCGGCCCACCAGCTCGGCCTTGGCCTCGCCGGACTGCGCCGGGTCGGTGAGGACCCGACGCAGCGAGACCTCACGGTCGAGCAGCGCGGTGACGGCAGCCAGCTCACCGGCGAGCTTCGCCGCGTCGACGGACGTGTTGTCCGTCAGCGCGTCGAGACGCTCACGCGCGGAGGCCAGCGCCTCGCGGCTCGCTCCGTTCATCGGGCCGCCTCGGCCTTCTCCTCAAGCTCGCTGAGGAAGCGGTCGATGGTGCGGCTCTGGCGGGCGACGTCCTCAAGGGACTCACCGACGAGCTTGCCGGCCAGGTCGGTGGCGAGCTTGCCCACGTCCTGACGCAGCGCCTGAGAGGCGGCCTTGCGGTCGGCCTCGATCTGGGCGTGGCCGGCAGCGATGATCTCCTCACGCTGCCGCTGGCCCTCTGCGCGCAGTTCTTCCTTGAGCGCAGTGCCCTGCTCCAGCGCTTCCTGGCGCAGGCGCGCGGCCTCGTGCCGGGCTTCGGCGAGCTGGGCCTTGTACTGCTCCAGCACGCTCTGGGCCTCGGTCTGAGCGGCCTCAGCCTTCTCGATACCGCCCTCGATGGCCTCGCGACGCTCGTCCAGAACCTTGTTGATGTTCGGGAGGAGCTTCTTCGCGAGGAAACCGAAGACGATGACGAAGGCGATCAGACCGATGACGAGCTCGGGGATCGGCGGGACGAGCGGGTTTTCCGTCTCGGCCGCGAGAACCAGGAGGTTCACATCAGTGCCTTTCGTCTAATCGGACTAGTGGTCGGTTCGTCTTAGTAGACGAACGGCATGACCAGACCGATGAGGGCGAGCGCCTCACAGAAGGCGAAGCCGAGGATCTGGTTGGCGCGGATCAGACCGGCAGCCTCGGGCTGACGGGCGAGAGCCTGCGTGCCGTTACCGAAGATGATGCCGACGCCGACGCCCGGGCCGATGGCCGCGAGGCCGTAACCGATGGAGCTGAGGGAACCGGTGACGCCTTCGGCGGCAGCAAGGATCTGGGACATGCCAGTTCTTCCTTCTCTTTCACGGACCGGTGGGGGTTGGCCACCGGACGACAAGGGGGTTTGGGGGTGGGCCGGACTCAGTGGTGCTCGGCGAGCGCGCCCTGGATGAAGCTGCAGGCCAGGAGGACGAAGACGTACGCCTGGACAGCCTGGATGAAGAGCTCGAAGGCGGTCATCACGATGACCATGATGAACGAGACGCCCGCGTAGGCGATCCCGATCCCGTTCAGCAGGTACCAGCTGGCGATGGTGAACAGCAGCAGCAGGGTGTGACCGGCGAACATGTTCGCGAAGAGTCGGACCGCGTGGGTGAAGGGGCGCACCAGGACGTTCGAGAAGAACTCGATGACCATGACGAGCGGGAGCACCGGGCCGAGCGACTTGTCGTAGCCGGTGAGGTTCTTGAAACCGCCGACGAAGCCGTGACGCTTGAACGTCACCGACATCCAGATGAAGTAGACGATCGCCGCGAGAACCGCCGGGTACGCGATGATCGAGGTCACCGGGAACTGCGCCACGGGGACGATCGACCAGACGTTCAGGATCCAGACGAAGAAGAACAGCGAGACCATGAAGGGGACGTACTTCTCGCCCTCCTTCTTGCCCAGCGTCTCGTACACGATGCCGCGGCGCACGAAGTCGTAGCCGGACTCGGCGACCATCTGGAGCTTGCCGGGGACGACCTTCGGCTTGCGGAAAGCCGCCCAGAAGAAGGCGACGATGATCAGCGAGCCGAGCAGGGCGAGCAGCATCGGCTTGTTGAAGTACGCGCTCGTCAGGCCCGCTTCGCCCCACAGCGGCTCGAAGAGGAACGAGTGCAGGCCCGGACCGGGGAAGCCGCATCCGTCGAAGATGTGACAGTCGGTCTCGAAAGCGAGCACCTGCGTCGGGTCACTCACCGCGGGCTCCTTCAGCGTGGCGCATAGGTACGGCAACCTCGTTGTGTCGGCGCGGCGCACGGCCGCGGTTCGGCACTGGACTGGTGTAACGGGTTTGGGGGCGGCGGTCAGGCATCGAGCCTCGCGATGGAACAGGCGTCAGCTCAGATGCCCGCGCCCGCAATGCCGCAGTTGGCACCGGACGATAGCAGCATCTCGAACTCGCCCTTATTCCGGCCCTACCCCTCACGACTTCGGCCCCGAATTTTCGGGCTTGTCGCCCTTCGAGTCCGGTTCGACGTAGAGGATCTTGGCCTTCATGTGTGCACGCGTCTGTGCACCGATCCACACGAGGGTGGTGGCGACGAGCGTGATCGCGAAGGCCTTGGGGTGGAACAGCGTCGTGTTCTTGAACACGGCGACAAAGACGAAGAGCAGCAGGATCTGGACCGTGTAGAGCATGAGCCCCATGGCCTGGAACAGGTGCGGCAGCGATTTCGCGGTGCGTTGCAGAATGACGAATCCGGCGCCCATGAAGAGCAGCACCACCAGCGTGGCGATGACCGCCCCCAAAGCCCCCTTGCCGCCGGCCACGACAGCGCTGATGACGGCGGCAAGGCCGCCGGCAGCGGCTGTGGGCACAGCGGCGTGCAGGAGGGATCGGACGTCATCTGACCGCATGGCGGGTTGCTCCGCGTGGTGGTGGGGGCACGGGACTCGTACGGGACGAGCGTAAGCCCGGTCCGAGATCGAACCTCGGGCCAAGGGACCGTCGCACTACGGTCCTTCGGCTCTGTCGCCGGGTTTAGTGAACGGTATCACAAACTATTTGATGAGAGCTTTACCCGGCGAGTGTGCCGACTGTCACACATGAGAGGTAACCCGCCCGTGTGTGCGCGACAGCCGATGGTCTCGTGTGCTAAAGGACGCCCATGTCGGACTTGTTCCGGCGTCGTCAGCGCGCCGATCCGGCCTTACGCCGGTCGGGGAAGCGCGAACGGGGGCCTACCGCGGTCGCTCCGTTGACGCCGGACACACCGACCACGATCGGCCTGGCCGGCTCCGGCTCCAGGCCCGAGTCGTCCAGGGCTGCCGCCTCGGCGGCCCGCTCCGCGTGCCGGTAGCGGGGCGGCACCAGGAACTCGGCCCAGCGCGGTGCCCGCGGGGTGAACCGCGGCAGGAGCAGCAGGACCAGGCCCACCGCACTCAGCGCGACGATCACGAGCACGATCCACATCGAGGCCGAATGCACCGAGTAGGCCACGGCGCCGAAGGCGATCAGCCCCGACCAGAAGTACATGATCAGCACGGCGCGGCTGTGCGAATGCCCGAGTTCCAGCAGCCGGTGGTGCAGGTGCCCGCGGTCCGCCGCGAAGGGCGACTTGCCGTTCCACGTACGCCGGACGACGGCCAGGATCAGGTCGGTCATCGGGATCGCGATGATGGTCAGCGGCAGCAGCAGCGGGATGAAGACCGGCAGCATCGCGTGGGTGGCATTGCGCTCACCGCCCGCGAACAGGGCCATGGTGTCCGGGTCCACCTGCCCGGTGATGGAGATCGCTCCGGCGGCGAGCACCAGGCCGATGAGCATCGAGCCGGAGTCGCCCATGAAGATCCGGGCGGGGTGCATGTTGTGCGGCAGGAAGCCCAGGCACATGCCCATCAGGATGGCGGAGAAGAGGGTGGCGGGCGCGGCCGCCTCGATGCCGTAGCCGAACCAGATCCGGTACGCGTACAGGAAGAACGCGGCGGAGGCGATGCACACCATGCCGGCGGCCAGTCCGTCGAGGCCGTCCACGAAGTTCACCGCGTTGATGGTGATCACCACGAGCGCCACGGTGAGCAGGTTGCCCTGCCACTGGGTCAGGGCGACCGTCCCGATCCACGGGACGGGGATCCACAGCATGGTCAGACCCTGCATGACCATCACGCCGGCGGCGATCATCTGGGCGCCGAGCTTGATCAGGGCGTCGATCTCGAACTTGTCGTCGAGGACGCCGATCAGCCAGATCAGGGCGGCACCCGACAGCAGCGCCCTGGGTTCGTTCGACAGCTCGAAGACGCCGTTGAGGTTCTGCAGGTGGTCGGCGACCAGCAGCCCCGCGCACAGTCCGCCGAACATGGCGATGCCGCCGAGCCGCGGGGTGGGCTCGCGGTGGACGTCGCGGGCGCGGATCTCCGGCATGGCGCCGGCCGCGATCGCGAACTTCCGCACGGGCCCGGTCAGCAGGTAGGTCACCGCGACCGTGACGCAAAGCGTCAGCAGATATTCACGCACGGGCTGCCCCAGATGTATCGCCGGCCATCTCAGCCCCACACATTAGCTGCGATGTCCCCGCCACCGAGGACGCGAGGGGTCCGTATGCCGGTTCCACCGCTCCCCCTTTTGTCCGCTTCACTCCTGGTACGGGGGGAATCCACCCGTCAGTTCGGTGACTGCCGTCCGGGTTCTCGTCGCGTTGCCCGTCAGCGCTGCGGTGAACAGCTCCGCGATCCGCGCCATCTCGGGCTCCCGCATGCCCTGGGTCGTCACGGCCGCCGTTCCGAGGCGGATCCCGCGCTGGTCCCCGTACGGCAGGGCGCACGTGTCGAGGACGATCCCGGCCGCGGCGAGCCGGGCACGGGCGGTCGGCCCGTCGATGCCGAGGCCGGCCGGGTCGGCGACGATCAGGTGGGTGTCGGTGCCGCCCGTCGTCACGGTGAAGCCGCAGCCCTCCAGCTCCTGCGCCAGCACCCGCGCGTTGGCCACCACCCGGTGGGCGTACGTGGTGAACGCGGGCGCGGCCGCCTCCCCGAACGCCACCGCCTTCGCGGCGATGGTGTGCATCTGGGCGCCGCCCTGGGTGAAGGGGAACACCGCCCGGTCGATCCGCTCGGCGAACTCGGAGCCGCACAGGATCATCCCGCCGCGCGGGCCCCGCAGCACCTTGTGCGTGGTCGCGCAGACGATGTCCGCGTACGGGACCGGGCTGGGCGCCGCCCCGCCCGCGACCAGCCCGATGGGGTGCGCGGCGTCCGCGATGAGGAAGGCCCCCACCTCGTCGGCGATCTCCCGGAACGCCGCGTACTCGGGGTGGCGCGGGGAGGAGATCGACCCGCAGACGATGGCCTTGGGCCGGTGCGTCCGGGCCAGGTTCTGCACCTGGTGGTAGTCGACGAGCCCGGTCTCGGCGTCGACCCCGTAGCCCACGAAGTTGAACCACCGCCCGGAGAAGTTCGCGGGCGAGCCGTGCGTCAGGTGCCCGCCGTACGCGAGCCCCATCGCGAGCACCGTGTCCCCCGGCCTCAGCAGTGCGGCGTAGGCGGCCAGGACGGCCGCGGAGCCGGAGTGCGGCTGTACGTTGGCGTGCTCGACGCCGAAGAGGGCGCAGGCCCGCTCGATGGCCGCCCGCTCCGCGAGGTCGGCGTACTCGCAGCCGCCGTGGTAGCGGCGGCCCGGATAGCCCTCGGCGTACTTGTTGGCGAGCGCCGAGCCGAGCGCGGCGAGCACGGCGGGCGAGGTGAAGTTCTCGGCGGCGCTCAGCTGCAACGTGCCGGCCTGCCGCTGCGCCTCACCGGCGAGCACGTCGGCCATCTGCGGATCCTGCTGCCGCAGCAGGTCCGTGGGCGGGGTGATGACGCTCATGGCGCGACTCCAGTGGGCTGTCCCGGTACCCGCCACTCTAGGACGCCCCGGCCCGTTCCGCCCTGCGGGCCGTCCGTCGGAGCCCGGTGCGTCGCCCGCCGCGGCCTTCGACGGCCCGCAGACCGCGCGTGCGGACCGGGAGGGTCAGCGGGCGGCCGTGACGCCGGTCAGGGCCGTGACCACCGGATCGAGCGCCTGGTTGATCTCGTCGCCGATGGAACGGAAGAAGGTGATCGGCGCGCCGTACGGGTCGTACACCTCGTCCGCGTCCGGCGAGGGCGCCAGCAGCCACCCGCGCAGCGCGGCCGCGGCCCGCACCAGGGCGCGGGCCCGCTCGGCCACCCCGTCGTCCAGCGGCGGCAGCGTGGCCGGGTCTATGGCCCGCACCAGGCGCGTGAACTCCTTCAGCGTGAAGGTCCGCAGCCCCGCCGAGTGCCCCATCGAGATGACCTGCGCCCGGTGGTCCCGGGTGGCCGTCAGCACGAGGTCGGCGCGGATCACGTGCTCGTCCAGCAGCTCCCGCCCGGTGAACCCGGAGGCGTCCGCGCCGAAGTCCGCCAGCACGGCCGCCGCGTTGGCCTCCATCGGGGCGCCCTCGTGGCCCCAGGTGCCCGCGCTCTCCACGATCAGGCCGCCGGCCGGCAGCCCGCCCAGCCGGTGCGCCAGCGCATGCCGGGTCAGCCGCTCGGTGATGGGCGAGCGGCACACGTTTCCGGTGCTGACGTGGAGGATGCGGAAGGTGTCCGACCGGGCCGCCGCCGGGTGGTGCCCGCTTGCTATGCCACGCCCCTCAGGGCTCACGGGGCCACCTCAAGGTCGGGTACGACCTCCCGCAGCTGCTCGGCGGTCAGCGCCCCCTCACGCAGCAGGACGGGAACCTTTCCGGTGACGTCGACGATCGAGGACGGCTGGATGCCCGGCGTCGGACCGCCGTCCAGGTACACCGACACGGAGTCGCCGAGCATCGCCCGCGCCGCCTCGCAGTCCTCCGGCGCGGGCTGCCCCGACAGGTTCGCCGAGGACACGGCCATCGGCCCGACCTCGGTCAGCAGCTCGATCGCGACGGGGTGCAGGGGCATGCGGACGGCAACGGTGCCGCCGGTCTCGCCCAGGTCCCACGCCAGCGACGGCTGGTGCTTGGCGACCAGCGTGAGCGCGCCCGGCCAGAAGGCGTCGACGAGCTCCCACGCCTGCTCGGAGAAGTCCGTGACGAGGCCGTGCAGGGTGTTCGGGGAGCCGATGAGCACCGGGACCGGCATGTTGCGGCCGCGTCCCTTGGCGGCGAGCAGGTCGCCGACGGCCTCGGCGCTGAAGGCGTCCGCACCGATCCCGTACAGGGTGTCGGTGGGCAGCACGACGAGTTCGCCGCGGCGCACGGCGGAGGCGGCTTCACGCAGGCCCGTCTTGCGGTCCGTCGCGTCGTTGCAGTCGTATCGCCGGGCCATCAGCGGGACTCCTCGTGCAGCAGGGTGTTCTCGGGCGGGGACGCGCTCACGGCAGGGCCTTGCGGGCGGTCGCGAAGCGCGGGCGGTTGTTCAGGTCGGGATGGTCGGCGGCGTCGGCCCAGCCTCGCTCCTCGGCGAAGATCCACGGAACCTGGCCGCCCTGGGTGTCGGCGTGCTCGATGACGACGATGCCGCCGGGCCGCAGCAGCCGGTGCGCGGTGCGCTCGATGCCCCGGATGGTGTCGAGGCCGTCCTCGCCGGAGAAGAGGGCCATCTCCGGATCGTGGTCACGGGCCTCGGGGGCCACGTACTCCCACTCGGTGAGCGGGATGTACGGCGGGTTGGAGATGACCAGGTCGACCTGGCCGTCCAGCTCGGGCAGCGCACTGAGCGCGTCGCCCTGGTGGACGCTGACCCGGGTGCCCTCGGCGTTCTTGCGGGTCCACCGCAGCGCTTCCTCGGACAGCTCGACGGCGTGCACGCGCGAGCGCGGCACCTCCTGCGCCATGGCGAGCGCGATGGCGCCGGAACCGGTGCACAGGTCCACGATCAGCGGCTCGACGACGTCCATCGCCCGGACGGCGTGTATGGCCCAGTCCACGACCGACTCGGTCTCGGGCCGGGGCACGAACACCCCGGGCCCGACCTGGAGCTCCAGGTACCGGAAGAAGGCGCGCCCGGTGATGTGCTGCAGCGGCTCGCGCGCCTCGCGCCGGGCGACGGCCTCCCAGTAGCGGGCGTCGAAGTCCGCGTCCTTGACGTGGTGCAGTTCCCCCCGCTTGACGCCGTGCACGAAGGCCGCGAGCTCCTCCGCGTCGAAGCGCGGTGAGGGCACGCCGGCGGCGGCCAGCCGCTGGGTGGCCTGGGCCACCTCGGCAAGCAGCAAGTTCACGCTGGTCCTCCGGGCTGCTGTCGTACGGGGGTGGTGCGGGGGCGGAGCGGGCTGATCAGTTCGCGGCGGCGAGCTTGGCGGCCGAGTCGGTGTCGACGCAGGCCTGGATGACCGGGTCGAGGTCGCCGTCGAGCACCTGGTCCAAGTTGTACGCCTTGAAGCCGGTCCGGTGGTCCGAGATCCGGTTTTCCGGGAAGTTGTACGTACGGATCTTCTCGGAGCGGTCCACGGAGCGCACCTGGCTGCGGCGCACGTCGGAGGCCTCCTGCTCGGCTGCTTCCTGGGCGGCCGCGAGCAGGCGTGAGCGAAGGATACGCATCGCCTGCTCCTTGTTCTGGAGCTGGCTCTTCTCGTTCTGGCAGGAGGCGACCACACCGGTCGGGATGTGCGTGATGCGCACGGCCGAGTCGGTGGTGTTGACGGACTGGCCGCCGGGGCCGGACGAGCGGTAGACGTCGATGCGCAGGTCGTTGGGGTTGATCTCGACCTCGACCTCCTCGGCCTCCGGGGTGACGAGCACGCCCGCGGCGGAGGTGTGGATGCGGCCCTGCGACTCGGTGGCCGGAACGCGCTGGACGCGGTGCACGCCGCCCTCGTACTTCAGGCGGGCCCAGACGCCCTGGCCGGGCTCGGTGGCGCCGTTGCCGCCCTTGGTGCGGACGGAGACCTGCACGTCCTTGTAGCCGCCGAGCTCGGACTCGGTGGCGTCGATGATCTCGGTCTTCCAGCCCACCCGCTCGGCGTAGCGCAGGTACATGCGCAGCAGGTCGCCGGCGAAGAGGGCCGACTCGTCGCCGCCCGCGCCCGCCTTGACCTCCAGGAGCACGTCCTTGTCGTCGCTGGGGTCGCGGGGGACCAGCAGCAGGCGAAGCTTCTCGGTGAGCTCCTCGCGCTGCGCGCCCAGCTCCTTGACCTCGGCGGCGAAGTCCGGGTCGTCGGCCGCGAACTCCTTCGCGGTCTCGATGTCCTCCCCGGTCTGCTTCCACGCCCGGTAGGTCGCGATGATCGGGGTCAGCTCCGCGTAGCGCTTGTTGAGCTTGCGCGCGTTGGCCTGATCGGAGTGGACCGAAGGGTCGGCGAGCTTCTTCTCAAGGTCGGCGTGCTCGCCGACCAGTTCCTCGACCGCCTCGAACATCGGGGGCTCCTGGGGTGAAAAGTACGAAAAAGGGCTGCGGGACGACAAAGGCGCCGGTCCGGCCGCCCCCGTGTGGACAGGGTGCAGCCGGGGTCCGGCGCCGGGGGCTCGCTACTTCGAGCCGGCAGCCTTGCCGAAGCGGGCCTCGAAGCGGGCGACACGGCCACCGGTGTCGAGGATCTTCTGCTTGCCCGTGTAGAACGGGTGGCACTCGGAGCAGACCTCGGCACGGATGGTGCCCTCGGTCAGGGTGCTGCGGGTGGTGAACGACGCGCCACAGGTGCAGCTGACCTGGGTCTCGACGTACTCGGGGTGAACATCGCGCTTCAAGGTGTCTCCTAGATTCGGGAGGGCGCCGGGTCGCAGGAGCCGAATTGCGCACTGCGTGAACCGGGGCCGACAGACCAGTCTGCCAGGACCGGGCTGCCTGTCAAAATTCTGAGGACGATCCCCTCAACGAGGGGGGTCCGGGATCTATTCCGCGGGCCGTGGAGCCGGGCGGGGCCCGGGCGGAGGGCCCGGTGAAGAGCCCGGCGAGGGGCCCGGTGAACGCCTAGCGGACGATCTCCCCCGCCTTGCCCTTGTCGCCCATGGAGTTCGCCGTGGCCTCGGCCGGGATCGGCTGCTCGCCCAGCAGTGCGGTCCACACCATCTGGGATTCCCTGGTGAGCGGGACGACCCGGTCGGGGTCCCGGGCGTCGGCGGTCACCGGCAGGGTGATCATCTGCATGTTCTGGGCGTCGATGCCCTGGAGGCTCTGGGCGAAGCCCGCGAGCGCCTTCACGCTGCCGAGCTGGGTGTCGGTGGTGAGCGACTTGGTGGAGGTGTCGGCGAGGTCGAGCAGCCGCTTGGGGCTGTCGAAGAGGCCGATGCCCTTGACCTGCTTGATCAGGGCCTTGATGAAGGCCTGCTGCAGCTGTATTCGGCCGAGGTCGCTGCCGTCGCCGACGCTCTTGCGGGTGCGTACGAGGCCGAGGGCCTGTTCGCCGTTGAGCTTGTTGGTGCCGGGGGGCAGGTCGAGGTGGCTGGACCCGTCCTTGATCGGCTTGGTGGTGGTCACCTCGACGCCGCCGAGGTTGTCGATGATCTTCTTGAAGCCCGTGAAGTCGACCTCGATGTAGTGGTCCATGCGGATCCCCGACATCTTCTCGACGGTCTTGACGGCGCAGGCCGCCCCGCCGATGGTGAACGACTCGTTGAACATCTGGCGCGGCCCGCCGCGGTCGGTCTTGTTCGAGCCGGTGACCGTGCAGGCGGGCCGGGTGACCAGGGTGTCGCGCGGGATCGATATGACGCTGGCCTTCTTGTGGCCCTCGTACAGGTGGACGATCATCGCCGTGTCGGAGCGGGCGGAGCCGCCGTCGTCGTGTCCGTACTCGCCGTTGGCGCCGCCGCGGGAGTCGGAGCCAAGGACGAGGATGTCCATCGAGCCGTTGTCCACGTCCTGGGGACGGTCGGTGCCGAGGGCCTGGTCGATGTCGACCGTCTTCAGGTTCCCGTTCAGCGTGAAGTAGACGTAGCCGAGGCCCGCTCCGCCGAGGAGGACGACGCCGGCGGCGCTCCACGCCGCGATCGCGAGGGCTCTGCGGCGCTTCGCCGGTTTCCGTCGGCGCCGGCCCGCGGCGCGTCGGCCCTGGCCGCTGCTGTCCTCGCTCATGCTCTCCTCAGTCCTGCGTACCGTCTCCGGCGGGTTCCGGCCCGGTGGCCTCCCGCTGTCGCTGACACAGACGGCGGAACGCCCCCTCAGGGTTCCACGGCGTACGGGGGCCGCCGGCGGACGGCCGCGGCCGGGCCGGACGGGACGGGCGCTCGGCCGCGCCCGCTCCCGCCTGCGGTTTCCCGGCCGGCGGGGGCGGCGGCGTACGCAGGTCGCCCGGCGGCCGGGTGTGGCGAAGCTCGCACCCGTACGCCCTCCCCTGCGACCGCCCGCACGCGCCTGCGTACGCGCCGGCGCACCGGACGCGCACGCGAGGCCGCCCCCGTCGCGGATGCGGCGGGGGCGGCCTCGGTGGTGCGCGGCGAAGACGGTCAGTCGTCGTTCTTGCCCGACGGAGTCGTCTTGGCGATCTGCATCAGGAACTCGGCGTTCGACTTCGTCTGCTTCATCTTGTCGAGCAGCAGCTCGATCGCCTGCTGCGAGTCGAGCGCGTGCAGCACCCGGCGCAGCTTCCAGACGATGGCGAGCTCCTCGCTGTTGAGGAGGATCTCCTCCTTGCGGGTGCCCGACGGGTCGACGTCGACCGCCGGGAAGATGCGCTTGTCGGCGAGCTTCCGGTCGAGCTTGAGCTCCATGTTGCCGGTGCCCTTGAACTCCTCAAAGATCACCTCGTCCATGCGCGAGCCGGTGTCGACCAGCGCGGTGGCCAGGATGGTCAGCGAGCCGCCGTCCTCGATGTTGCGCGCGGCACCGAAGAAGCGCTTCGGCGGGTACAGCGCGGTCGAGTCGACACCACCGGACAGGATGCGGCCGGAGGCGGGCGCCGCGAGGTTGTACGCGCGGCCCAGACGGGTGATGGAGTCCAGCAGGACGACCACGTCGTGACCCAGCTCGACGAGGCGCTTGGCGCGCTCGATGGCCAGCTCGGCGACGGTGGTGTGGTCCTCGGCCGGGCGGTCGAAGGTCGAGGAGATGACCTCGCCCTTGACCGACCGCTGCATGTCGGTGACCTCTTCCGGACGCTCGTCGACCAGGACGACCATCAGGTGGCACTCGGGGTTGTTGGTGGTGATCGCGTTGGCGATCGCCTGCATGATCATGGTCTTGCCGGTCTTCGGCGGGGCCACGATCAGGCCTCGCTGACCCTTGCCGATCGGCGACACGAGGTCGATGATGCGGGTCGTCAGCACGCCCGGGTCGGTCTCCAGGCGGAGCCGGTCCTGCGGGTACAGCGGCGTCAGCTTCTGGAACTCCGGTCGGCCCCGGCCCGATTCGGGCGCCATGCCGTTGACGGAGTCCAGCCGCACGAGGGCGTTGAACTTCTCGCGGCGCTCGCCGTCCTTGGGCTGGCGCACGGCACCGGTGACGTGGTCGCCCTTGCGCAGACCCGCCTTGCGGACCTGGGCGAGGGAGACGTACACGTCGTTGGGGCCGGGCAGGTAGCCCGAGGTCCGGATGAACGCGTAGTTGTCGAGGATGTCCAGGATGCCCGCGACGGGGATCAGGACGTCGTCGTCGGCGACCTGCGGCTCGCCCGGCGCGAACTCGTCGCGTCCGCGGCGGCCCCGGCGGTCGCGGTAGCGGCCGCGACGGCCGCGGCGGCCGCCCTCGTCGTCGAAGTCGTCCTGCGGACCGCCGTCCTGGCGGCCCTGCTGACCCTGCTGGCCCTGGCCCCGGCCGCCCTGCTGGCGGTCCTGACGGCCGCCGCCCTGACCGCCGCCCTGGCCCGGGGCGCCCTGGCCCTGGTCATCGGCCTTGGCGCCGCGCTCGCGACGGCCCTGGCGGTCGCCGCGCTCGGCACGGTCACCGCGGTCGCGGCGGTCGCGGCGGCCGCGGCCCTCGCCGTCCTGCGCGGGCGCGGAGACGGCAGTGGCGGCCTCGGCCTTGACATCGGTCTGCGCGGTGGCGGCAGGCGCGGAGGCGGTCTCGGTCTTCTGCTCGACCTGGACGGCCGTGGCGACCGGAGCCGCGGTCTCCGGGCTGCCGGAGGGGGCCGTGGCCCGGCGGCGGCGGCGCTCGCCGGCCGGGGCTTCCTCTGTCCCGCGCTCGGCTTCGCTCGTGCGGGAGGGGCCACCGGCCGGCTGGCCCGGGATCTCGATCTGCGCCTGCGTGGCAGGCTTCTCGGCGGGCGCCTGGGCGGCGGTCTCGCCGGTGCGGGCCTTGCTGGTGGCGCGGCGCTTCGGCTTGGCCTCGGCGGCCTCGGCGGTCGTGGCGGCCGCGGCCTTGGGGGCGCTGCCGCCACCCGCCTGGGCCTCCTTGATGACCTCGATCAGCTGGCTCTTGCGCATCCGCGCGGTGCCCCTGATGCCGAGGCCGGACGCGACCTGCTGCAGCTCGGCCAGGACCATGCCCTCAAGGCCGGTGCCGGAGCGGCGGCGCCGTCCGGCAGTGGCGGCCGGGGCGCCCGCGGCGGGGGCACTGGCGTCGACATTGGTGTCGGCAGCGCCCATCAGATCGGTGGTGTCGCTCACGAAGGGTCCTTCCCTGGAGCGGACGTCGGCCTGTCTGGCTCGGCGACCGGTTGTGCTGTCCGACGGCAGTCCATGGCCTGATGGGACGTGGACCGCAGCCGGGGCGGTGGTCCGCCGGTGAGAGATACGGCGGAAGAAACGTGCATGGTGGTTCCGGCGAGAGGCCCCCGAGCTGGAAGCGTGGGAAGTTCACGCCGATTCCGGAGCGTGCTCGAAACTGCTGGCAGCGATCAAAGCAGTCGGGGAGGCTCCCGGAAGAAAGGTGGTCCCGGATGGGGACACTGAGCACCGAGCCATGGCGGCTTCGGCTGCGCACTTGAGACTAACACTACCGGATCCAATAGATATTCCCCCTCTCAATCACCTGCAATCGCGCCTTCCGCGGAGCGGCCTGCCCTGGCCGCCCCCGGGCGGTGGACGTTTTCCGGCCACCGCCCGTCCTGCGCAGTCCGCGGCCTAACCGGCCGGGGTGCCCAGCGGAAGTACGCTCGCGCCCGCGGCGTCGAGGGCGAGCCGGTTGGCCGCCCATCCTTCGCCGGCGAGCTGCGCGACCTTGTCGGCCGCGTCGTTGTCGGCCAGCGCGAGGACCGTCGGGCCCGCGCCGGAGATGACCGCGGGGATGCCGTCCGCCCGCAGTCGGCCCACGAGTGCCACGCTCTCGGGCATCGCGGGGGACCGGTACTCCTGGTGGAGCCGGTCTTCGGTGGCCGGCAGCAGCAACTCGGGACGCCTGGTCAGGGCTTCGACGAGCAGGGCCGCCCGGCCCGCGTTCACGGCCGCGTCGACGTGCGGGACGCTGCGCGGCAGCAGGCCGCGCGCGGTCTCGGTCAGGACGGGCTTGGAGGGCACGAAGACCACCGGAACGATGGAACCGGCGGGCTCCATCCGGATCGCCTTGGCACTGCCGCCGTCCATCCACGCCAGGGTGAAGCCGCCGAGCAGACAGGCGGCGACGTTGTCGGGGTGGCCCTCGATCTCGGTGGCCAGTTCCAGTACGGCGGCGTCGTCCAGCTTGGCCTCGCCGCCTATGGTCACCGCGCGGGCGGCGACGATGCCGGCGCAGATGGCGGCGGAGGAGGACCCGAGGCCGCGGCCGTGCGGGATGCGGTTGGCGCAGACGACCTCAAGGCCGCGCGGCTGGCCGCCCAGCAGGTCGAAGGTGGTGCGCATGGAGCGTACGAGCAGGTGGCTCTCGTCCCGCGGGAGGGTGTCGGCACCCTCACCGGCGATGTCGACGTGCAGGCCGGAATCGGCCACCCGGACGACGACGTCGTCGTAGAGGCCCAGGGCCAGGCCCAGGGCGTCGAAACCCGGGCCGAGGTTGGCACTGCTGGCGGGGACGCGCACCCGTACGGCGGCGGCGCGGAACGCTGGACCGGCCATCGTCCGATGACACTCCTTGTGACTGTGCGAGACGAGGTGTTCGCTGGCTCGCTGCGAATGTACTGGAGAACGTACGACACCCGAAGGCCCTCTGGGCAGCACCACGGTCATATGCGCGGTGGCGGATGTAAGTACAGCCTATCGAAGGAAGGTTCTCTCGCGACATAGGGCGCACAGGAGGCGCACGATGCGTGTCGCTGCCCTCGCTCCGGGTCCGTCGGCCTTTGCTGCCGTACGACCTGGATTGCCGGGTTCCGGAAGGCTCCGGAACCCGGCAACTCACAGGGAGGTGGTGCGGCTTTGCCCGGTCAGACCAGGCCGAGCCGGACGGCCGCGGCCTCGGCGTCCACCGGAACGGTGACCGGCTGCGGGGCGCCGGCCACCGCCCAGTCGGGGTCCTTGAGGCCGTTGCCGGTGACGGTGCATACGATCTTCTGGCCCGGGTCGACCAGCCCCAGCTCGGCGGCCTTGAGCAGGCCCGCCACGGAGGCGGCCGAGGCGGGCTCCACGAAAACGCCCTCCTGCGCGGCCAACAGCCGGTACGCCGCCAGGATCTGGCGGTCCGTCACCTCGTCGATGAAACCGCCCGACTCGTCCCGCGCGGCGAGCGCGTAGTCCCAGGAGGCCGGGTTGCCGATGCGGATCGCGGTGGCGATGGTGTGCGGCTCCTTGACGACCTCGCCGCGCACGATCGGCGCGGATCCGGACGCCTGGAAACCCCACACGCGCGGCGTACGGGAGGACAGGCCGTCGGCCTTGTACTCCTTGAAGCCCTTCCAGTACGCGGTGATGTTGCCGGCGTTGCCGACGGGCAGCACGTGGATGTCCGGGGCGTCGCCGAGCGCGTCGACGATCTCGAACGCGGCCGTCTTCTGACCCTCGATGCGCACCGGGTTGACCGAATTGACCAGCGCCACCGGGTAGTTGTCGGACAGCGCACGGGCGAGGTCCAGGCAGTCGTCGAAGTTGCCGTCCACCTGGAGGATCTTGGCGCCGTGCACCAGCGCCTGGCCCATCTTGCCGAGCGCGATCTTGCCGCGGGGCACGAGGACCGCGGAGACCATCCCGGCACGCACCGCATACGCCGCGGCGGAGGCCGAGGTGTTGCCCGTCGAGGCGCAGATGACGGCCTTGGCGCCGTCCTCCTTGGCCTTGGTGATCGCCATCGTCATGCCGCGGTCCTTGAAGGACCCGGTCGGGTTCGCGCCCTCGACCTTCAGGTGCACCTCGCAGCCGGTGCGCTCGGAGAGCACCTGTGCGGGGACGAGGGGAGTGCCGCCTTCGCGGAGCGTGACCACGGGCGTCGCGTCGGTCACCGGCAGGCGGTCCCGGTACTCCTCGATGATGCCGCGCCACTGGTGGGTGCGATTGCTGCTCATGGGTCCTTACTCCCCTTCAACGCGCATGATGCTGGCCACACCGCGGACGGTGTCCAGCTTCCGCAGCGCCTCGACGGTCCCCGAGAGGGCGGCGTCGGGTGCGCGGTGGGTGACGACGACGAGGGAGGCCCCATTGCCGGCCCCGTCCTGGTGTCCCTGCTGGCGGACGGTGTCGATGGAGACACCGTGCTCCGCGAACGTCGTCGCCACCTGGGCGAGGACGCCCGGCTTGTCGGCCACATCGAGGCTGATGTGGTAGCGGGTGACGACGTCGCCCATGGGGCTGACCGGCAGCTGGGTGTACGCCGACTCGCCCGGCCCCGTTGCCTCGGCGAGCTTGTTGCGGCAGACGGCGACGAGGTCGCCCAGGACCGCCGAGGCGGTCGGCGAACCGCCCGCGCCGGGCCCGTAGAACATGAGCCGCCCGGCGGCCTCCGCCTCGACGAAGACGGCGTTGTACGCCTCGCGGACGGAGGCGAGCGGGTGGCTGAGCGGGATCATCGCGGGGTGGACGCGCGCGGTGACGGACTCGCCGTCGGCGGCCCGCTCGCAGATCGCGAGCAGCTTGATGGTGCACCCCATCCGCTTGGCGGAGGCGAAGTCGGCGGCGCTGACCTCGGTCATCCCCTCGCGGTGGACGTCGTCCAGCCGGACCCGGGTGTGGAAGGCGATGCCGGCCAGGATCGCGGCCTTGGCGGCGGCGTCGTAGCCCTCGACGTCGGCGGTCGGGTCGGCCTCGGCGTACCCGAGGGCGGTGGCCTCGTCGAGCGCCTCCTGGTAGCCGGCGCCCGTCGAGTCCATCTTGTCGAGGATGAAGTTCGTCGTGCCGTTGACGATGCCCATCACGCGGTTGATCTTGTCGCCGGCGAGGGACTCGCGCATCGGGCGGACCAGCGGAATGGCGCCGGCCACGGCGGCCTCGTAGTACAGGTCCAGCCCGTGCTGCTCGGCCGCCGCGTGCAGGGCGGCGCCGTCCTGGGCGAGCAGCGCCTTGTTGGCCGAGACGACGGAGATGCCGTGCTCGAAGGCGGTGGTGATCAGGGTGCGGGCGGGCTCGATGCCGCCGATGACCTCGATGGCCACGTCGATGTCGCCGCGTTTGAGGAGCGCGGTCGCATCGGTGGTCACGAGCGCCGGGTCGATGCCCTCGCGCACCTTGGAGGGGCGGCGCACGGCCACACCGGCCAGCTCGACGGGCGCCCCGATCCTGGCCGTCAGATCGTCGGCGTGCGTCGTCATGATGCGCGCCACCTCTGAGCCGACCACTCCACAGCCCAGCAGCGCCACCTTCAGCGGACGCGTACGCATCATTCGACCTACGCCTTTCGATCTTCCAGCTTCACCCGGTACGCGGTATTGCGTTCCAGGTCTGAACCAGTCTCACTCAATGGACAGCAGTTTCCACCTTCGGTCCATTGAGTGAGACGCCTATTTCATCATCCGAGGTCGAGGCGCAGGAGATCTTCCTCCGTCTCGCGCCGGACGATCACGCGGGCCTGTCCGTCGCGCACCGCGACGACGGGCGGGCGCAGCGCGTGGTTGTAGTTGCTGGCCATGGAGCGGCAGTACGCCCCGGTGGCCGGCACGGCGAGGAGGTCGCCCGGGGCCAGGTCGGCCGGCAGGAAGGCGTCCTTGACGACGATGTCGCCGCTCTCGCAGTGCTTGCCGACGACGCGGACGAGCATGGGCTCGGCGTCGGAGACGCGGGAGACGAGGGTCACGGCGTATTCGGCGTCGTAGAGGGCGGTGCGGATGTTGTCCGACATGCCGCCGTCGACCGACACGTACGTCCGCAGCCCCTCCAGCGGCTTGATCGTCCCCACCTCGTAGAGGGTGAAGGCGGTGGGCCCGACGATGGCCCGCCCGGGCTCGACGGAGATCCGTGGCGCCCGCAGCCCGGCGGCCTCGCACTCGCGGGCGACGATCTCGTGCAGGGCCTTGGCGATCTCGTGCGGCTCGCGCGGGTCGTCGGCGGGGGTGTACGCGATGCCGAGGCCGCCGCCGAGGTCGATCTCGGGCAGCTCGACGCCGTGCTCGTCGCGCACGGCGGTCAGCAGCTGCACGACCCGCTTCGCGGACACCTCGAAGCCGGCCATGTCGAAGATCTGCGAGCCGATGTGGGAGTGGACGCCGAGCAGTTCCAGGCTGTCGTGCCCGAGCGCCCGGCGTACGGCCTCGGCGGCGGAGCCGTCGGCGACGGCGATGCCGAACTTCTGGTCCTCGTGGGCGGTGGCGATGAACTCGTGGGTGTGCGCCTCGACGCCGACGGTGACGCGGATCTGCACGGGCTGGCGGACGCCCAGCTCGCGGGCGATGTGCGCGACGCGGGCGATCTCCTGGAAGGAGTCGAGCACGATGCGCCCGACCCCGGCCCCGACGGCGCGGGTGATCTCGGAGACGGACTTGTTGTTCCCGTGGAAGGCGATCCGCTCGGCGGGCATCCCGGCGGCGAGGGCGGTGGTCAGCTCACCGCCCGAACACACGTCGAGGTTGAGCCCTTCTTCGCGGAGCCACTTCACGACGGCCTTGGAGAGGAACGCCTTCCCGGCGTAGAACACGTCGGCGTCGGGCCCGAAGGCGTGCGCCCAGGCCCGGCAGCGCTCCCGGAAGTCCTCTTCGTCGAGGAAGTAGGCGGGCGTCCCGAACTCCTCGGCGAGCCGGGTGACCTCGATCCCGCCGACGGTGACGACCCCGTCCTGGTTGCGGGTGACCGTCCGGGCCCAGACCTTCTCGTCGAGCGCGTTCAGGTCGGCGGGCGGCGGGGCGTGGTGGCCCTCGGGCAGGACGTCGGCGTGGCGGGGTCCGGCGGGGTGCGCGGAGCGGCTCATCGGTATCTCTCTTCGCAAATCACAGGCAGTCGGGTGCGTCCATGCCGAGCAGGGCCAGGCCACCGGCCAGCACCGTCCCGGCGGCTTCGGCGAGGGCCAGTCGGGCGCGGTGGGCGGCCGAGGGTTTCTCGTCGCCGACGGGCAGCACGCGGTACTGGAAGTCGAGCAGCTCGTCGGCGGTCACGACGAGGTGCCGCGTGAGCTTCTCCGGCGCCCGGTGGTACGCGGCGGCTTCGAGCACGAGGGGGTGGTCGGCGAGGGCGCGCACCAGCCCGGGGGCCTCGTCGGCGCCGATGTCGCCCGGCTCGCCCGCGAACCCCAGCCGGGCGGCGTTGCGCACCAGCGCACGGCTGCGGGCGTGGGCGTAGCGGACGCGGAAGAGTTCGCTGTCCTCGCCCTGGACGAGCAGCTGCGCGGAGAAGACGGGGGTCTCCCGGGGGGCCACGGACAGCATGGCCCAGGCGGCGGCGTCCGCTCCGTAGCGGGCGACGACGTCGCCGTCGCGCCGGGCCACGGGGGCGACCCGCAGGTCCGCGGCGGCGTGGCCTGCGGGGGCCGCGGGGCTGAGCCCCTGACTCCGGGCGATCCGGTGCACGGCGTCGCCCACCACCCGCGCCCGCAGCTCGCCGTCGGGGGCGTACCCGTACCGCAGCCCCCGGGACCGCACCTCGCGTACGAGCTCGGCGGCGGAGCGCTGCGCGAGCACGAAGTTCAGGAAGCCGGCGCCGGTGATCTCGACCCGCTCGATCCCGGGCTCTCCTCCGAGCCGCCGGGCCAGGACGAGGGCCACCTCGCGGGGCTGCCGCCCGGCGGTCCTCGCCACCTGGAAGGCCACGGGGGTGGCGTACTCCCCCACTCCCCCGGGCCTGGTCCGCTCGACGACCACCCGCTCGGGCACGCCCGCCGCGGCGGGCAGCTCCCCGTCCTCCACGGCGCAGCGCACGGCGCGTACGACGGTACGGGAGAGGTCCACGGGGGTCACAGGGCCCAGCCTAGGGGAGAAGCCCCGGCAACCCGCGAACGGTTTCGCCATGTGAACAGGAAGGACGAAGGGGACGGTGAACGGGGTGGCGCCGGGAACAGCCGGGCTCCTACCCGCGGCCACCCCTGCCGGCGGGGGCACCCTTCCGCTCCCTGCGGTCCTTCCGCTCGGCCAGCCGCCGTACGACCCGCACCAGCTCGGCCGGCTCGAACGGCTTGGCGAGGAAGGCGTCCACCCCGGCGGCGGTCCCCGACTCCACCTCGTGCTGCGTGCAGGCGCTCACGATGGCGACGGGCAGGTGCCGCGTCCGCGGATCGGCCCGCAGCTGCGCGGCGGCCCCGAACCCGTCCAGCCGGGGCATGACCACATCGAGAGTGACCACGTCGGGACACACGCGGTGGACGACGTCCAGGCACTCGGCACCATCGTTCGCGGTCACCACCTCGAAACCCTCCAGTTCGAGATTGACCTTGATCAGCTGCCGGATGACCTTGTTGTCGTCGACAACAAGCACCCGGCCCGAGGCGCCTGGCACAACTTGAGAGTAGGTCCGCCTAAGCCCCCGCGTCCGGGTTTTTGCCACTTCCACCCCGTCCGGGCGACCCGGCCCCCACCCACCCGCGAAAGGGGTTCCTGATCACCCCGCGGAAGCTGGTAGTGTTCAACCCGTCGCCGCACCGCGAACGACACGCCCCCGTAGCTCAGGGGATAGAGCAACGGCCTCCGGAGCCGTGTGCGCAGGTTCGAATCCTGCCGGGGGCACACTGTGTAAGTGTGTCCAAGACCCCGCCATCAGCGAGAACGCTGAGACGGGGTCTTCGCGTATGTGCTGCCATGTGCCAGGCCATGCAGCCGCATGACAGCCCCTGCGGCCTATTCGCGGCCTGGAGTCCTCCACAACTCCCCAGGTCAGCCTGGGAAACACGAAGGCCCCCGGGTTTCCCCAGGGGCCTCGGGCCGCAACGGCTCACCTCTCACTCGTACTCGCGGAGCAGCTCCTCGATCCGCCGGTTGCCGACCTCCTGCCGGCCGTCGAGGCACTTGGCGTACCGGCCGAGCAGAACCTCCACGCTGTTGCCCGCTCGCGCCGCAACCTCGGTCGGGTCGACGCCCGCGTTGAGCCAGGTGGAGAGCGCCGAGTGCCTCAGGTCGTACGGGCGCCGCGCGAGCGGAGAAGCGACGACGGCCGGCGGCAGGGCCAGGAGCCGCGCCTCCTGCCAGGCCCGGTAGTACGTGGAGGACGACACCACTCCCCCGCCCTCGCTGAAGAAGAGCCGCCCGTCCGGGGCAGTCCCGAAGGTGTCGATGTGCTCCTTCAGTACAGCGACGAGCTGGGGCGGGATCGGCACGCGCCGCACCTCCTCGGCAGGCCGGTTCTTAAGTCCGCGGTCGTCATGGCTCAGGCCGGAGTCCGTCCACTGCCGCCCGACGCTCGGACGGGACCGGTTCAGCAGGGCCTCTCCCCAGCCGCTGGACGGGAGAGTGAGATCAGGCAGGGACAGCCCGACCGCCTCGGCGGGCCGGAAGCCCCCGAAGTACATCCCGGCGAAGAGGCCGACCAGGCGCCGGCCGCGGGCCCGCTTGTAGCCGCCGACGTACGACACCGCACACAGCAGTGATCGCGCCTGCTCCGGATTCGCCACGACTCGGGGATCCACGTCGTTGGCTACCTTCGGCCTTTGCCAGCGGACAGCCCCAAGCGGATTCTCCTGGAACTCACCTAGATCAACCGCGTAGTGCATGGAATTCACCAAGGTACGCCGCTTCCGGTGAACGGTTTCCGCTGCGGCAGCAGTCCCGTCAAGCTTGACCTTGAGGGAGTCGAGTACCGCACGCCCCACGACGGGATCCGCAAGATCTCCGAGGGGACGAGAGGCCTTGGACACCCAGTGAAGCGCGTTGGCGATCTCATCCGGGATTTCTCGATCATCGGGCCCTGGCATGACGAATGCCCAGTTGCGCAGCGCTCGCCGGAGAACCCTCTCCTCGGGGCGGCCGGGCCGGTCGTCCAACAGGGCCAGCGTGACGGAGGTCAAAGATTCGTTGATCCCGTCGCGTGTGTTCGGGGCGGCGTGCGGCCACTTCATCGCAAGGTACTGCAACGCGAAGGAGTACCAGCTCAGGGATGCCTTGCGTTCTGCCATGGAGTCGGGAAGGCCCGAAACCGTGTCGAATTCCTCGCCGTCGCGCGAGGCACGAAGCAGCTTCGACCTGAAGCTGTCAGCGAGCGCCTTCGTCTTGCGCGTTTCAGAGAAGGCCAGCCCCGCAACCTTCCATCGCACCTCATAGGAGAGCCGTTTCCCAGGCTTGACCCGAATCGACCAGACCCGCACATCGGTCGACTTCACGCGGCTGCTCCCTCTCGGCTCCTCAGCCAGGTGAGAAAGTCACTCCGCCATACGCGCAGTTCACCGTTCGGGAGCTTGAAGGCTTCGGGAGCGAGACCCAGCTCACGCCACCGATAGAAGGTGCGCCGGGAGATCCCTTTCAACTCGGAAAGGACTTCCGGAACGGTCATCAGCTCATCCTTCACGGTGCGGCTCCTTCCATGTCGTGCAGTGCTTCGCGGGCGGTCTCCCGGTTGAGCTGGATGTTGCGGGCGATGGTGGCGGCGAGGACCGACTCCCCCGGGCTGTGTCCGTGGCCGGCGTACTGCCAGGAGGCGAGCACAAGGACGGTGTCCGGCTCGACGTCGGTGAGGCCGCGGGCTTCGCGCTCCTGGGCGGCGCGATAGTCGGCGCGGGTCTGGCGTAAGGCGCCGAGCGTGGTCGAGTACTGGCGGGACTTGGTGGAGAAGTGGCCGCGGAAGCCGAGCATGTGTGACCAGGCGGCGAGGCGGCGGTCCGGGTACACCGGGTCGAGGTCGAGGCAAGCCGAGATCAGACGTGCTGCGTGGTCCGGGACGTCGAGGAGGACCAGGGCCTCGCGATTGCCGATGCGGCGGTCGAGGGTGCCGGTGTTCTCCGCCGCCTTGGTGGCGTACTTCGCGACGTACGAGGCAACGGCCTGTTCGGTGATGTCCGAGCCGTCCCCGAACGCCTTGATCGGGCGGATGTCGAGTTGCGTCCCCCAGTGGAAGGTTCGAGTGGGCTGGTCGGCGGCGGCCGGGACGGTGATCGAGGTGTAGGAGTGGGCGACGGCGCTGCGGATCGAGCGGTCGAGTAGCTCGGTGCTGGCCCAGGAGGGTGGAGGGCTATCGGGGCCATCGGGTCCGTCGATGCGGATCACCGCGTGGAAGTGGATCGCCCCGCGCTTCTGAAACTCGGCGACCTTGCCGTACGAGACTCGGGCGACCTCCTGGAGCTCGCGTTGGGTCAGTCCGGCGTAGGCCGCGATCTCGCGGCGCAGGCGCGTGGTGAAGCGCTGCCAGAGCTGTCCGGCGTGGTTGTTGAAGAGGACGGCGGCGGCGTAGTCGTAGGTGTGCGGGTCGAGGGCGGTGCCGAGCTCGGCGTCGTGCTCCTGGTGGTGCTTGCCGCAGCGGCAGGGGCGACCGGCGGGGCGGTTGTGGACCGGGCCGAACGAGGGCGCGGTGAGGGTGGCGAAGACGCGGGGGTGTTCGCGGACGGTGGCGGGGATGTCTCGGCGTTCGTCTCCGGCGAGGCCGGCGCGGATGAGGTGGTAGGTGTCTCCGGCGTAGGTCCAGGCGCAGGCCGGGCAGCGGGAGGCGCGGCGGTTGCCGCAGGCGGTGCGGAGGCGGGCGCCCGGCTCGTTCTCGGTCGAGTACCGGTGCAGGATCTCGCCTGAGGCCTTGTCCTTGGCGACGGTCCAGCCGGTGATGTGGATGGGGTCGGAACAGCCGCCGGTGCGACGGATCTGGTCCTCCCAGCGGGCGTAACCGGGTGCCCCGGCCACCTTCAGCATGTCGCCGAGGAGGCCGGGGTCCAGGTCCGCGAAAGCCGCGGGGTGGGTCACGCCGTCACCGTCCGGTGGGGTCGGCGGGTCGAGCGGTGACCGGTGCCGTGGCAGGCCGGGCAGTGGGCGGTGATGGTGCGCAGGGCCCCTGTGCGGTCGCGGCCGCCGAGGGTGATGGCAACGGCGGGGAAGCCGTCGCAGTTGGGGCAGACCTGGGGCGGTATGGGAGTGGGCTGGGCCATGATGGTGGTCCTTTCGATTGCGGTTGGGAGGGGCCGGTCCGTCCGGGCGGCGGCGATGCTTGGCGGCTTGTGCGTCGCCCGGAGGCCGGTCAGCGAGTGGTGTGGCGCGAGCCGCGACGGCCGTTGGTGCCCTTGGCCGCGTACATCGCGGCGTCGGCGACGGCGAGGGCTTCGGGAAGGCTGCGGACGGGCAGGTCGGCGAGGCGACAGGAGCCGACGGAGACCGAGACCGGCAGAGGCTGGCTGTCGTGCATCACGGGGACGTGGAGCAGGGCGGTCAGTCGGTCCAGGTCCGAGCGACGGTGCACGGCGACGAACTCGTCCCCGCCGAGGCGGCCGGCGAACCCGTAGTGCTCGCACCAGCCGGTGAGCCGGGCGGCGGTCGCGGCGAGGGCAGCGTCCCCGGCGGCGTGGCCGTGGGTGTCGTTCAGGCTCTTGAACTCGTCCAGGTCGAGGAGGAGGACGGCGGAGTCCCGGTGTCGGCGGATGAAGCGCTCGGCTCGTACGGTCCATCCGGCGCGGGTCCGCAGGCCGGTCAGCGGGTCGCGGCGGGCGGTGGCGAGGCGGTGGGTCAGCAGGGCGGAGTGGGCGGCCCAGCCGATGAGCGGCAGGCCTAAGGCGAGCGATTGGGTGTCCACGATGCTCCTTCGTGCGGTCCGGAAGTGGTGATGGGTCGGGCTCCGAGCGGCGGCGATGCTTGGCGGCTTGTGGCGCCCCTCGGAGACCGGTCGGTCAGTGGTTCTTGAACTCTTGGCGCAGGGCCCGAAGCAGGAAGAGCAGCACCACGCCGCTGATGGACAGGGCGACTGCGGTGACGGCGACGGCCAGGAGGAGCGAGACGGCGACGGAGGCCAGGGCGAGGACTCCGGCGATTCCGCCGGCGGCGAGGGCGAGCGCGGTGCCAGGTGACTGCTGGACCAGGCCGCCGAGGACGGTGGGGGTCTTCGCGGGAGCCGGGGCCGACGCGGTGTGTTCGACGGGGACCGGGGTCGGGCGGATGGTGGCCGGGGCGTAGCTGTCCGGGCGGGGGTACTGGGGCTTGAACACGGCGGTTCTCCTTCCGGAGCGGGCTACTTGTGGATCGCGGTGTCGATGGCCGGGGCGAGGAAGCTGTCCGCGAGGAGGAAGCCGCCGAGGAGGATCACGGCGACGAGCCACCACGGCGGGCGGATGAGCTTCACGCCGAGGACACCGACGGCGAGGAGGGCGAACCAGAGCGGGACGTCCATGGCGTTGGCCTTTCGGTTCAGCTGACGCGGCAGCGGTGGGAGCGGGCGGCGAGCTGGGCGGCGGTCGAGGAGCTGTAGTCCGAGGACCAGCCGCAGCCGTCGGAGGTGCACACGGCGGCGTCCTTCGAGCGGCCGTGGCGGTCGCGGTAGGTGCCGATCTGGACGGGGCCGATCTTCATGAGCGAGCGGAAGTTGATCCGGGCGGGCATGGCGGTCTCCTGTCAGGCGAGCTGGGCGGCGATGGCCTCGGCCAGCGGGGGCGGGACGCCGAGCCGGGCGCGCAGCGTCTCGGTGTCGATCTCCGAGCCGGTGCGGGTTCGGTGGTCGGCCGCGATCTTCTGGGCATGGGCGACGAGGGCGGGCGGAGCCGTGACCGTCGGTGCGGGGGCGGGCAGGGCGGGGACCGGGGCGACCTGTACGCCGGGTTCTGTCTCCCGCTCGACCACGGGCTGAGGCGCCGTGACGGGGTCGGGCTCGGGAGACGGCGTGCTGGGCGGCGTAGGCCTGTGGACCAGGAGCGTTCCGCCGAGGAAGGCGAGCGCGGGCCATCCGGCGACGAGGATCCGGAGCCAGGCGGGGACGTCGTTCAGGTCGAGAAGGCCGGCGGTCGCGACGTTCGCGCCGAGCGAGGCCGCGAGGGCGACGGCGAACCAGGACCAGGCCGACCGCGAGGGCTCTCCCGCGTCCCGCAGGGTGCGCAGGCGGTGCCAGGCGGCGACGAGGAGCAGGTCCACGCTGATCGGGTAGGCCCAAGCCTTCCAGCCGTCCTGTCCGGCGGCTTCGGCAAGGTCGTGCAGGTGGGCGAAGGAGAGGGCTCCGGCGATGACGGCCTGGACGAGGACGGCGTCCGGGCGGACCAGGCGATTCATGGTGTTCACCTCCTTTCAGGCATGGGGGTGGTAGGGACTTGGCGCGATGAGGCCGCGCCGACCGGGTGGGCCACGTGCTTAGAAGGCAGTTGCCGTAGCAGCCTTGGGCTGGACCTTGCCCACGAGGACCCGAGCAGGGAGCGCAGGCCGGAAGGGCTCCAGCTCCGGGATGCTCGGCGTGCGGTGGGCGTGGGCGTTGCAGGTGTCCACGGCCTGGCGGAGCGTGGTGTGCGGGGCCCGGATGCGGGACCAGCCGCCGGAGGAGTCACCGGCCACGGCGGTGCCGGGGCGGTCCTTGTCGATCTGGACGGCGGCGAGGACGGCATCCGGGAAGATGTCCCCGAAGGCCATGTTGGCCGAGGTCTCGTCGTTGACCCGGTGGGCGGTGCGGCCGGTGAGCTGGGCGCGGAGCATCGTGATCCCCTTGCCGAGCTCGGAGCCGAAACGCTGGCCGCAGATCTCCAGGTGGATGCCGGCGGCTCGGCCGAGCTGGGCGAGGCGGACGAGATCGGTGACGATCTGGTCCCGCCGTACCTCCTCGGCCTTGTTCGCGGCGAGTGCGAGCTCGGCAACCTCGTCCACCAGGACCACGACGGGTACGGGGCGAAGGTGCGCGGGCAGGTCCCAGATGTCGGCGGTGATCTCCGCATCGGGCAGGGCGACGCTGATGCGCTGCTCGGCCCGGATGACCTCGTAGACGCGGCTCATGTACTGGACGAGTGCGGCCAGCAGTTTGGCAGCGTCGGCGGGGTTGTCCGCCATGGCGGTAAACCGCGCCGCCAGCGGCGAGAGTTCCACGCCGTTCTTGCAGTCGATGCCGACGAGCGCGACGTTCTGCGGTGCCAGTCCGGCGACGAGCGTGCGCTGATAGACGGACTTCCCCGATTTCGTCGCCCCGACGTTCAGGGCGTGCGGGACCTGGCGGTAGTCCCGATGGTGGACCTCCCCGTCCTCCCGCAGGGCCACCGGGACCCGGAGCACCTCAGTGGGCCGGGCCGCGGGCATCCGCACGCGCTTGAGTACGTCGTACCCGGTCATCCGCAGCTCGACGACGCCGGACCGGATCTCCCGGGACACGACGTTGTGGAGGGCGAAGGAGTGCCGTAGCCGGTCGGATGAGGCGGAGAAGTCGAACGCGTCCTGACCGGGGCGGAGTTTGAGCCGGAGGACCAGGCCGGTCGCGGTGGGCCGCAGCCGCAGGATACGCGGCGAGCGGGCTTCGGGGACGGGGCGGTTGGTGACCCGGGCGAGGGTGAGTCGCCAGCGGGAGGGCGGGACGGTGAGCCCGCAGGCGTCCATAACCGAGCCGTAGCGGATCAGGACGCGGACCGTCGCGAGGGTGACCCCGAAGGTCATCCAGTACCAGGTGGGCTGCAGCCAGCGCAGAAGGAGCGCAAGGGCGAGGACCACCAGCAGCGTGATCCATAAGGCGTTCATGCTCAGCCCGCCTTGGCCAGGGAGGTGACGGCGACGGCGCGGAAGCTGATCCCGTGTCGCTTCTGGCCGTTGAACTCGTTCTCCCACGGGCGGGCGACCAGGCCGGTCAGGGCGACCGGGGTGCCCATGGCCAGCTCGCCGGAGATGTCGGGCTCCGCCACGGTCACGGTGATGACCTCGGCGTTGCCGTTCATCACGAACAGCACGTCGACGGTCATGAGGTTGCTGCCGCTCTCGTTGTCGACGGCGACCTGACCGGTCTTCTTGTCACGGATCTTGAGCTGCGGGGGCTGGGCGACCATCACGGTCGCACCGGTGGTGTCGACAGGGATCTGACGCACGGAAGATCACTCCTCTATAGGGGTGGGACTCCATCACTCATGTACATGAGTGACATGAAGAAGAGTGCATCACTCCTATACATGAGCCAGCCCGCTGCGAAGAGAAACTCGCAGCGGGCTGTGGGAAGTTGAGCAGTCGTCAGTCTCGTGCAGAGATCCGGTACTCGAAAACGAACTGGTCAGCCGCCATCAGGGTGTCGCAGACCTCGACTACGCGACCTTCCTCGGTAACGGCGTTGCGGAGCAGGTGAACCACCGGAGCACCGGGGCTCAGTGACAGCTCAGTGGCTTCGGACTTGGCGGCCGGCCGGGCCTGGAGCGTCTCCACGTACTCGGCGAAGACGTGACCGTGGTCCTCCAGCCGTGCGTAGATGCCGCCAGGACCCGGGTTCTCGGCGAACAGCTCGGGGATGTCCTTGACGACGTCCCACGGCAGGTACGAGGTGGCGGTCTCCACGGGTGTCCCGTTGCGGAAGTACAGCCGTCGGCGGGCCAGGACCTGAGTCCCCGCGGTGACGCCGAGCCGCTCCGCGATCTCTTCAGGCGCCTCCATGGGCCCGATGAACAGGACGCTCACTTTGGCCTCGGCCCCGGACTGTGCGGACTCGGCGAGGTAGGCGGCCCGACCCTCCTGCCGGTGCGTACGCCGGAAGCGGTCCGAGGACCGGTGCCGCACGGGCGGCCGGGCCTTCACCATCGACCCCTTGCCGTGCCGGGTCTCCACGAGCCCACTGGCCCGGACCTCCACCATGGCCTTCCGGATCGTCCCGCCGGAGACGCCGTAGCGCTCCACGAGCTCGGACTCACTCGGCACCATGTCGCCGGCGCTCAGCACCCCGGCCCGGATCTGCTGGACGATGTCATCGGCGATCTGCACGTACCTCGGTACGGCGCGGCCACCTCCCACTGCGGTTCCCATAGTCCTTCTCTTCCTCCTATGCTCCTGTACATGAGTACGGGTTCCCCGCAGGCCAAGTCAACGCCACTGCACTCCGTGTCCGTAGCCGGGGCAGTGCTGCGCGAGGACGGCCGCCTCCTGGCGATCCGCCGAGCAGACAACGGGACTTGGGAACTGCCGGGCGGCGTACTCGAACTCACCGAGTCCCCGGAGGCCGGCGTCCGCCGCGAGGTCCTGGAGGAAACGGGCATCGAGGTCGAGGTGGACGAGCTCACCGGCGTCTACAAGAACACCACCCGAGGCATCGTCGCCCTGGTCTTCCGCTGCAAGGTGTCCGGCGGAACGGAGCGCACCTCGGAGGAATCGACCGCGGTTGCCTGGCTCACTCCGGAGGAGGTGTCCGAGCAGATGTCCGAGGTCTTCGCGATCCGCCTGCTAGATGCCTTGGACGACACAGGCCCTCACGTCCGCAGCCACGACGGCCGAACCCTCACCAGTGCTCGCTGACGCGGGACGGCTCATGACTGCGGATCTTGCCCTGCGCTTCGAGCGCATCTCCAGCCGGGGAGCCCACAACGATCTCCGGTTGAGCATCGGCACCCATAGGCACGTCTGCGATTCCTACTACTTCGCCATCGACCAGTCGCCAACGGCTGCGGGCGCAGGCCTGGGAACGAAGATGGGACGCCTGCTGGAGCAGTGGAACGAGCAGGTCGCCGAGCTCGTGGGCTCGGGCGGTATCGCCTACCTTCCGTACGACTTCTCCGACCAGTGCACGGCATGGCTGCGCGTCTCGTCGCCGGATGGACAGACTGCCTTGGTTCAGGCCGGCTGGAGCCGGATCGAGGCCTGGGGCATCGAGCCATCCGACTACGCCGATACACCCGAGGTCACAGACTTCGCCCCGATCGACGGCGCTGGCATCGAGTGCTCGCTTCTCGACCTGACGGCGTGCATCGAGGCGAACCGAGCCGCTTCGGTAGCCACAGGCCCATAGGCGCGGTAAGAGTTTCCCTACTTCATCAAGGGCGCTTCCGCCGCCAAGGCGGCGTCGCGCGCCCATCGCCCCGGGCCTGCGCTCCTGTCTGCGCCCCGCTCCAGCCCGGGGCGCCGGCCGCGCGCCAATGGCTAAGGGCTTGATGGGCTGAACCAGCCTGGCCAGTCGGCTGCCGGTCAAGACTGATGCCTCCGGCGGGGGCGCTCCGACTCCGGGATGGCGGGGGCGCCGTGCGCGGGTGCCGGTACGTCGTGGCGAGCGTGGGGAGGCTCCCATCCCGTCTGCCATCGACCCAGGCAAGCCGAGCAGACGCGGGCCCTGGCGTCCAGGTCGTTCGTACAGTGGCGCGCTCCACCTGGACGCCAGGGCCCGCGCCCGCTCCACATACGTGTGGGTCGACGGCAGACGGGATGGGAGCCGGGGCGGTCGTGGGTGCAAGCAGGGGGCAGCTGACCCATCAACGTGCCCCAGGCATGCCCGATCGGTTGAGCGCCCTTCCACGGCCCGAGGACGGCCTGGGAGGGCGCTTGCGTGTCGGCGATACCTCTGTTGCCCAGTGGCAGTCGGGTCCCTACCGGGAGAAACTAAAAGGGTACCCCGGTGGTTAATGGGAACCCACCGCCAACTGCATCGGATCACCCTTTCTCGTGCACGTTAACCAGCAGGTGGGTGCAACACGGGAGCGCAGTCATGGCAAATCCGGAAATCTCTCCAGATGTGCTGGGTGATGACATCTCGGAAAATGAGCAAACTATACCGGACGAGTTGATTTTGAATCATGCGCCATCAGGGTGGGCGGAAGACGAAGATATCTTGAGCCGAGTTAAGGGGCATAAGCATATATCGGCGATTGTTATGGCGGCCGATATTCGTCGATCCACCTTCCTGATGAAAGAGGCAGTTAGTGAAAGAAGGTACGGAGACATACTCGGCGACTTTATCGAATTGTCCAAGAGGGGGATAAACGAACGAGGGGGGTGGTTCGATAAGTTCACTGGCGATGGCTTCCTGGCGTACTGGCCCTACAACCCCGACTCATCAGACGGCCTGTTCGCAACCGGCATTAGGGTGCTGCATCTCGCCGAAAGTTTGCTTCAAATGTTCAATTTCCAAGTAATTCCACGACTGAGGGCTAACAGTAGAAACTTCCCTAGGTCTGCCGGGCTTTCGATCGGGATTGATGCTGGACATGTGCGCCTGCTCACGATAGCGGGGGACCTTACGATTGTCTCGCCCACGGTCGTCGGTGCTGTGAGGATGGTGTCCGCCGCAGCACCTTCTGAGGTGTTGTTGAACGTCTACCTTGGGGAGTTCCTCAATAGGAACGAGTTCAGATTGGAGAGCGACTCCGGCTGGTGCGTGACGCTTGAATATCGTCAGACCAAGGAGTACGACCAGCAAGAGGTCTACTCCGCTCGGCTGGGTAGTCTTGATTCTCCGCAGAAGCTCCACGGAGGGCCGATACCCTCAGCCAATGGTGCCCGGACCTTGCCTTGAACTTCGGAGGTGTGGTCGATTGAATGCCGATCCGGTCGAAACTGCGTGGAAAGTTCATGCGAGCCTCCTCGACTGGACTGGGAAAGCGGATTCGAAAGCCGCCTTTGCTCTGACTGTCGAGTCTGGAATCCTGGTTGCCATTACTGCCCTATCGGGTAACGGGAGGCGTCTTGGTAAACTCAGCGAGGGAGCACCGGTTTCGTTGTTGTACACCGGGGTGTCATTGCTGGCCCTGGCCATCTTGTTCGCTGCTGCGGCGGTGCTGCCCAATGTTCGCAAGGGGGCGGTGTCGAACGAGGCAGCCGATAATTTCATCTTCTTCGGCCATCTGAAATCATGGGAGTGGCGCGACTTGGAGAAGGCTCTGCGCGAGAGGGATCCGTTGCCGGTTATCTCGCGACAGCTCGTCGTGATGAGTAGGATAGCGTGGCGTAAGCATGCATGCGTAAAGGCGTCGCTATTCTTGAGCGTGCTGGGTTCGGCCTTGGTGGCCTTGGGTGGACTTCTTGGTTAGCGGGCTAATTCACCCAGCTTCCTCCAGTCGTGGATGACAGGAATTCACTGTGGTCGGTGGAGCGGCTTTGGGCTGGCACTGATTTGGCGCGAGTGATCATGGCCATTACGCTAGCCAGCGGATCGGGCAGGTTTGTGAGCCTGCCCGTTAGTGCCCGATCTCAGGCCATGATCTTCGAGCTTCGGGTCAAATTGGCTGCCTAAATCCGCGAAGCTGACCGCCGCAGCCAGAGAGGGTTTATCCCCACGAAGGTGCCCGCAGCCGCGAGCGCGCCGCCGGATGCGGCCAGCCGGGGCGAAGACAGGAGTGCAGGCCGCGCTGCAAAGTCGGCGCGCGCCCGCGACGTGCGCGGGCCTTGACGAGGTGGGGCAATTGCTGCCGCTTTCCGTAACTGGGGGACGACTATACAGCAGCGATGTACCGCAACCACAGTAACCGCCCCCATCCGCTACCGTTCCTCCGGGGCTTCGTAGCGGCCGGTATGGCCGTCGCTGACCGATCTGGCTAGAGCTACGGATCAGATGATGGCGCCGGAGGCTCTGAACGGCGAGCCAAGGAGATACGGCGAGCAACCGTCAATCCGTCAGATGCCAAGCGGACGACGTACCCGGCACCGATCAGCGTGAGCACTTGCACGGCGCCTGTCAACGTAAAGATGAGGGCCTTTGCGCCACCAAACCAGCCAACGATAAGCGTTGCCCCACTCAACACAAGGCTCAAAACTGTGACGAGGGAGGTAATCAGCGTAGTTTGAAGGATGACCTCCGTAAGGAGGTCACGGAGCGCTGGGCGATCATGCCGAAGTTGATGCGCCAAGGCGTCAGCCCGCGCTGCAGTTCGATGCTCAATTCTGCGGTCAAGCAGTCGGTCCAAAGGCCTCTTCCACAGATCCATTCCGAGGCCTAGCAGCGCACCAAGGAGGAGTCCCAGCCAGAAAACCCCATTCACCGCAGCATCGTCCCATCAGCGCGCCCTGGAATCACAGTCGATCCTTCTCAACGTCGGCCCGCGGTACCCGCGAGCGCCAGCGCGAATGCGAAGCAGGCCGATTTGGTACCATTCGTAGCTCACCGTAGCCGGTGTGGCGGCCAACAACGAGAAGCCTTGCTGACTTGCCTAGTACATTGCATCCCATTCGTGGCCGGCGGGCCCCAGGCGCACACCGGCCAGACCTAGGGACTTGAACGTCAGAGCCGCGCCGTCGCGCGAGCTACCCACCACCTGGGGCGGCAAACTGAGCTCCTCTTCCGATAAGTCGCGGAAGTATGAGCGGTATGACGAGCGATGACGACAGGAACCCGGCTCAGCAGTTAGCTGGTCGGGCCCAAGACGTCGGATGGGTGTCTGGGCGAGAGTCATGGCGTGAGGTGGTGCAGTGGCTGAGTCGAGGTCGACTCGGCCGGCGCAACGGGCCGCCGCCCCTGCTGGAGTTAGGCACTCCGTGGCAAGACACCCTCTCGCCGCAGCGGGTCGGCTGGCGTCAGCGTGCGGCGAACCTAGACGGTGAGTTCGCGTTCAGCGTCGACTACCAGATCTGCCTGGCCTGCCATCTTGCTTGGGTCGAGGAGCCCTTCACGCTCCCGGACTACCAGCGTTGTGGCCTGGCCTCGGCCGGCCTCGCCGCGTTGCGGTTCGAGTACACAGACATATCGTGGCACACCCTCGGTGGGCACTTCGCAGAGTCGAGGCCGTTCTGGGCAGCCGTAGGAAACGGCGTACCGGGTGGGTATGAGCAACGTTCACTGTGCCCACACGTCTCTAGCGGGTGATTGCTGAAGCTCCGCGCGCCATGGCCTATTCGTGGACGGGAACCGGCACTCAGCCGGGCGTTGAGGCTCTGACCTGGTGAGACACGTGAGACGCACGGGGCCTCCGGAGCCGTGTGCGCAGGTTCGAATCCTGCCGGGGGCACTTCGCAGGAAGTGCCCAAAGACCCCGCCATCAGCGAGAACGCTGAGACGGGGTCTTCGCGTATGCGCGGCCAACTGCCGCCGTGCACCCGTATGTCGGCGGCTGTGGACTATTCGTGGACAGGATCATGGTCCATCGCCTCAGCCCTCGGTCGGGTCGACGCCGGCGTTGAGCCACGACACCACTCCCCCGCCCTCACTAGCGGCCAGGGCGCTCGTCCAGGAGCGCCATCGCCACCGAGGCCAGGGACTCGTTGATCCCGTCCCGGGGAAGCCCTCCCCGTCACGGGCAGCGACGTGGCTGAATGCGGGTGACAGTGGCTGGATCGCGAGAGATGATGGGCGGCGTCTGTTCGAGTCCGCGTGCGCCCGACTGACGCTGGGGGAACAGGACGTCTACCAGTCGTGCGGCGCCGCGACCGGCGTGACTCCACGTCACTTCTGGCATGAAGGAAACCCTTCTGGTGCGTCCCACTCGTGCGACGGTCCTGCTCACCGCAGGTCTCGTCACCCTTCTCGGTGTTCCGTCCGCCGCGGCAGCCGAGGCCCCGCCCACCCTCTACGTGAACAACAACACCGCCTCCTGCGCGGACGGCGGCCCCGGCTCGCAGGCCGTGCCCTTCTGCACCATCTCGGCGGCGGCCAAGGTCGTGGCGCCGGGGCAGACCGTACGGATCAAGACGGGCAAGACGTACGCCGAGGCCGTCACCATCGACCGCTCCGGCGCCCCGGGCAAGCCGGTCAGCTTCGTGGCCGATGGACCGGCCGGCAGCCTGGTGAGCCTGGGCAACCAGCCGCTCACCATCAGCGGCGCCTCGCACGTGGTGGTCCGCGAGCTGGGCCTCAACGGCGGTATACGGGTCAACCGGTCCGCCGACGTCGAGCTGGACCGGATCAGAGCGCTCGGCCCGGTCGATGCAGAAGCCCTCGTGGTCGGCGACGCGAGCACGGATGTGCGCGTCAGCCGGGGGATTCTCTACGGCGTCCGGATCGAGGGCGGCGCCCAGCGCACCGTACTCGGCCGCAACGAGATCTTCGGCGCCAACCAGGAGCCGCTCACCGTGGCGGACGCGCCCGCCACCGTCATCACGAACAACACGGTCCAACTCGGCTGCGGCACGGCCGTCTCGCTCAGCGGCAGCTCGTCGGGCTCCGCCGTGTTCAACAACGTGATCAGCGCCAAGTACCAGAACGGTCCGTGCGACCCCGCGCGGGGACGCGCCGCCCTCGCGGTGTCGCAGAGCGCGGCGGCCGGCACCCGGGCCGACTACAACCTGATCGCCGGCTCCGTCCAGGTGGGGCCGACGGTCTACACCTGGGGCGGCGCCGCCCACCAGGACCAGGCGGCGTTCCACGCCGCGACGGGCCAGGGCGGGCACGACAACGTGCTTCCCACCCAGGACATCGGTACGAAGGCCGTGGACTCCGCCGACGCGACCGCGCCCGGGGTGCTGCTCACCGACAGCCGCGGGTATCCGGTCGTGGACGACCTGCGCGTGGCCAACACCGGAAAGGACGGCGGGTACCTCGACCGCGGCTCGCGCGAGGGCCAGAACTGGCTGGAGAGCGTCCGGCTGGAACTCGACCAGCCCTGGGCGCCGGCCGGCACCGCCGTGAAGGCGACGGCCACCGCGGTCAGCGCGTGGTCCGGCCCGCTCACCTACCACTTCGACTTCGGTGACGGCTCCGCCCCCGTCGTCACCGGCGAGCGCACCGCCACGCACGTCTACAGCTCGCCGTGCGAGTGCACGGCGACGGTGACCGTGTACAACGAGGCCAAGCTGAATACCGGCGCCGGCTCCAAGGCCAAGGTCACCGCGCCCGGTCCGCTGACGGCCGGCTTCACCTCCAAGCCGTTCCTGCCGACCGCCGAAGACCCGCGGGCGTACGTCGCCCCGCTGACGGTGGAAGTCGACCCGCGGAGCACCGTCGCACCGTGGCCGGTCCAGCAGGTGGACGTGGACTTCGGTGACGGCGCCCACGAGCGGGTGTCCGCGCTGGAGCCCGTCCGTCACACCTACGCGCGGCCCGGCGACTACAAGGTAACCGTGACCCTCAAGGACGCGAAGGGCGCCACCTCCACGGTCAGCCGGACCGTGCAGGCTGCGTACGCCGCGTCGGGCTACGTGCCCGTGCACCCGTTCCGTGTCCTGGACACCCGTCTCTCCAACAGCCCGGTGCAGGCCGGCACCCCCGCCCAGGTGGCCGTGCCGGTCGTCTACTACAGCTCGGGCCCCCACCACACGGGCGGGGCGACCGCGGCCGTCCTGAACGTGACGGTGACCGGCGCCACCCAGGACACCCACCTGAACGTCTGGCCTTCGGGCCAGCAGCGCCCGGCGACCTCGAACGTGAACGTCCGCGCGGGCGGCACCTCGTCCAACACGGTCACCGTGCCCATCGGCTCCGACGGCAAGATCCTCGCGCAGCTCAACTCCGGCCAGGGGCACGTCGTCGTCGACTTCGTCGGCTACTACCAGCCCAACACCGGGCAGAGGTTCTACCCGGTCACCCCGACCCGTCTCGCCGACACCCGCACCATGGGAGGCGCGCTGGGCGCCGGCCAGACCCGCACCGTCAAGGTGGCGGGCGTGCGGAGCATCCCGCCGGACGCCGCGGCCGTCGCGCTCAACCTGACCAGCACCGGCGCCACGACCGACACGCACGTGATCGCCTACGCGGAGGCGGACAAGCGCCCCACCACCTCGAACCTCAACCCGGAGCCGGGCAAGGACAAGTCCAACCAGGTCATCGTCCCGGTCGGCCCGGACGGCACCATCACCCTCTACAACAACGCCGGCTCCACCGACCTCGTCCTCGACGTGGTCGGCTACTACCACGAGTGGGGCGGCGGGGCGCTCTTCACGCCGGTCGTTCCCAAGCGGCTCGCCGACACCCGCACCACGGGCAAGCTCGCGCCCGGCGCGACCACCACCGTCGCCGGCCTGCCGGCGAACGCCGTCGGCGCTGCCCTGAACGTCACCGCGACGGAGACCACCGGCGCCGGCTTCCTCACCGTCCACGGGTACGGGACCGCCCGCACGGACGCCAGCAGCCTCAACACCCGTCCCGGCGAAACCGTCCCCAACCATGTCATCACCCCCGTCGGGGACGGCAAGGTCAGCATCTGGAACAGCTGGGGCGGCAGCAACCACGTGATCACCGACGTGTTCGGCTACTTCACCCAGGGCTAGCAACTGTGTTCCGAGGCAGCGCATGAACGGCGCCCCTGCACGCTGCGGCCTGTTCGTGGACCTACGGGCGGCGGACGCTGTTCAGAGGACCTGACCCGGCGAAACGCGTGAGACGCACGGGGCCTCGGAGCCGTGTGCGCAAGTTCGAATCCTGCCGGGGGCACTTCGCGCCCGACGTGCCTGAAGACCCCGTCTCAGCGGCAACGCCGAGACGGGGTCTTTTTGCGTGTGCCGTGCCGGCTCCCGGCCGGGCCGGGAAGGGAGCGGGATTCGCGCCCAACTGCCTTATGGCAAAGGGAAACCAGCGAAATCCCTTTCACTGAGTCCGTTCTTTGATGCGTACATTCGAGTGGTCTTGGTCCTCAATTGCCTGCCATACGGCGGCCTGATCCGGGTGGGCTCGTAACGTCGGCGGAAATGATGGGGGTTCGGCCTCCGGCGCGGCCGGAGCCGTTACCCGCATGTCCGTTCCTCCCGATTCCGCGAGATGTGACAGAGTGAAACGTAAGCACATGTGGGCGGGGATCGCCGGCCTGGCTGCGGCTTCCGCCGGAGTGGCCCTCTGGGCGATTCAGTCCCCTTCGGGAGCCGGCCCGGAATCCAAGACCCCGTCGGTGAACGTGAAGGTCCAGGAAGCAAATGCCCTTTTGCAGGGCGCCCTTCTGCAGGAGAGCCGGCACGACTTCGCCGGGGCGGCCCGTACCTACCGGCGCGTGCTGGAACTGGATCCGCGCAACAAGTTCGCCTGGTACGACCTGGGGGTCATCGCCCAGCAGGACGGCAAGACGGCCGACGCCCTCGCCTCCTACGACAAGGCCCTGAAGATCGATCCTTCGTTCACGTCGGCGCTGTTCAACGAGGCGATCCTGCTCAAGTCGAGCGAGCCCGACCGGGCGGCCGGGCTCCTCAGGCGCGCCATCGCCGCCGACCCGAAGGCGGCCACGGCCCACCTGCACCTCGGACACATCCTCGCGGCCCAGGGCCCCGGCCGCGCCGGGGAAGCCGGCGAGGAGTTCCGTCGCGCCGTCGCGACGGACCCCTCGCTCCAGTCCCAAGTACCGGAGGAATTCCGGGAATCCGCAAGCCCTTCACCGACATCGACCCCAGCAGGGAGCACCAGATGACGTCGACCCCGACCCCCAGGTTCTCCGTTTTCACACCCAGCCACCGGCCTCGTTTCCTCGACGAGTGCCTGGCGACCCTGCAGGCGCAGACCTGTCCGGACTGGGAGTGGATCGTCCTGCTCAACAACGGCGCCCGGTGGCGGCCCGAGCGACCCGACGACAGGGTCCGCGTGGAGATCGCGGACGACCTCCAGGGCGTCGGAGCGGCGAAGCGCAGGGCCTGCGAACTGGCACGCGGCGAGATCCTCGTCGAACTCGACCACGACGACCTGCTCGCGAAGGCCTGCCTGGCGGAGCTCGGCACGGCGTTCGACGAGCACCCCGAGGTCGTCTTCGTCTACAGCAACACCGCGCAGATCACCGAGGACGGGAGCCGGGACGACACGCGGTGGGACGAGACGTGCGGATGGCAGTACGAGGAGGTGGACGTCGACGGCCGCAAGCTGCAGCAGATCATCTCCCTGGCGCCGACGCCGCACAACGTCTCCTACATCTGGTACGCGCCCAACCACGTGCGGGCCTTCCGCAAGGAGGCCTACGAGCAGGCCGGCGGGTACGACGCCGCGCGCACCGTCCTGGACGACCAGGACCTGATGTGCCGCCTCTTCCACATCGGCGACTTCCACCACGTCAACCGCTGCCTCTACCTCCAGCGGGTGCACCCGGCGAACACCCAGAGCGACCCGGAGATCAACGCGCACATCCAGCGCGAGACGGTCGTCCTGTACGACCGGTACATCGAGGCGAACGCCCTCGCGTGGACCCACCGGCGCGGACTGCTCGCGCTCGACCTCGGCGCGGCCCACCGCAAGCCCCCCGGCTACCTCGGCGTCGACCAGTACCCGGGGAAGGGCGTCGACATCGTCGCGACGCTGCCCGGGAAGCTGGATCTGCCCGACGGTTCCGTCGGCCTGATGCGGGCGGTGGACTTCCTCGAACACGTGCCCTCGAAGGTGCCGCTGATCAACGAGCTGTACCGGCTGCTGGCGCCCGGCGGCATGCTCCTCACCATGACGCCCAGCTCCGACGGCCGCGGCGCCTACCAGGACCCGACCCATGTCGCGTACTACAACGAGAACTCGTTCTGGTACTACACGGACGACCAGTACCGCGCCTTCGTGCCCTCGATCGAGGCCCGGTTCCAGTCCTCGCGGCTGGTCACCTACTTCCCGAGCGACTGGCACTCCAAGAACGACATCTCGTACGTGGTCGCCAACCTCATCGCGATGAAGGACGGCGCCGCGCGGTGCGGCGGACCGCTGCTGGTCTAGGCGATCCCCCGCACGACGGTGCCCCGAGGCCGAAGCCTCGGGGCACCGTCGTTCAGTGCGGGAACCTACGGCGTCACGTCGACGCACACCACGTAGGCGGTCACGTCCTGGTTGGCCGTGATCTCGGCCTGCCATCCGTTGGGGGGCGTGCCGACGGGGCGGCTGGTCCGCACCGTGCCGGTGGTGGTCGAGATTCCGCCGCCGGTGGCGCGGTCGCCGTTGTTGCAGGTGGCGATCACGCTGCCGTCGTCGTCCGTGGCGGTGTTGACGTAGGTGATGACCACGCCCGACGCACCCTGCGCGCCCTGAGCACCCTGCGCGCCCTGGGCTCCCTGCGCACCCTGTGCGCCCTGAGCACCCTGAGCACCCTGGGCTCCCTGCGGGCCCTGGGGGCCCGGCCGGCCCGGCTTGCCCTGCGGACCACGGTTGCCGTGGTCGCCGCCGCTGACCACGCCGGACGGGCCGGGCAGCGCCACGGAGGAGTCGGTGCCGGAGCGGTGGATCGCGTCGGCGATGGCGGTCGTGGTCGGGACGACGTTGAGCGCCACGGCGAGCACACCGGCCGAAACCATGGTGGCGGTCTTCAGGCGCGTAATTCGGGTCGTTCGATGACTCAAGGGAATCTTCCTCACGGACTTGGGGGGGTCACCGCCGCAAGCGCGCTCAGTCTGTGCGCCTCGTGTAAATGCGCGGCACCTCGCCTCTGGCTACGAACGAAAGCCATTGTTGACGCTGCGCGATCGAATGCTCACACGGTGGCGCATGTCCCGTCGAGGATCACCCGTGCGGCCTCAATGCACGGCATTCGTGGAGGCCGGCATTTCAAGGAAGTCCCCTCGGCGAAAGGCCGATTCCCCGTCCGGTGAATTCAATCGGCCCAAGGGGAATACGCCGGGCGCTCTCAGCGCGTGGGGGCCTCCGGCCGGTGGGTGGTGAACCAGTGCTCCGCGAGGGCGGACACCTCTTGGAGGGCTCCCGGTTCCTCGAAGAGGTGAGTGGCGCCCTCGACAATCTCCAGGCGGTTCTCACAGCGGAGCCGGGCCTGGGCCTCCCGGTTGAGGGTCAGGACCAGGTCGTCGTCGCCGCCCACGATGAGCAGGGTGGGCGCACGGACCGCGCCGAGGTGCGGACCCGCCAGGTCCGGGCGGCCGCCCCGGGAGACCACCGCGTAGACCGGTGAGTCCGGGGACCCCGCCGCGACGAGGGCGGCCGCGGCGCCCGTGCTCGCGCCGAAGTAGGCGACCGGGGCCGAGGTGCGGGTGGCGAGCCAGGCGGTGGCCCCGGAGAGCCGGGCGGCCAGGGTCTCGATGTCGAAGACGTTGGCGCGGTTCCCCTCCTCGGCCGGGGTGAGGAGGTCGAACAGCAGGGTGCCCAGGCCGGCCCGGTTCAGGGTCGTGGCCACCTGGCGGTTGCGCGGGCTGTGGCGGCTGCTGCCCGAGCCGTGCGCGAAGACGATGACCGCCTTCGCGGCCGGCGGGAGGACGAGATCGCCGGGGAGGTCCAGGCCGGCCGCGGAAACGGTGACCTCCTGCGCCGTGGCCGCGGGCTGCCGGGCGGCCCGGGCCAGCAGGGCGACGACCTCCTCGTCCGGGGTCTGCGAGAAGTCCTGGTACCACTGGCCGACCGCCGAGAAGTCGCTCGGCGTGGCCAGGCAGACCACCTCGTCCGCCGCCGCGCCGACCCGTGCCACCGCGTCGGGCGGGGCCACCGGGGCCGCCATCACCACGCGGGCCGCGCCCTGCGCCCGTACGACCTGGCAGGCCGCGGCGGCGGTGGCGCCGGTGGCGATGCCGTCGTCCACGACGATCGCGGTACGGGAGGCCAGGTCCACGCGGGGGCGGCCGGCGCGGAAGCGGGCCGCGCGGCGGGTGAGCTCCGTCTGCTCCGCCTCCTCGACCGAGGCGATGGCCTGGGCACTGATCCGGCCGCGCCGCACGATGTCCTCGCTGATGACCCGTACGCCACCCTCACCGATGGCCCCGAAGGCCAGCTCGCGCTGGTACGGGACGCCGAGCTTGCGGACGACGATCACGTCGAGCGGGGCGTGAAGGGCCTCGGCCACTTCGAAGGCCACCGGGACCCCGCCCCGGGGCAGCCCGAGCACCACCGGGTTCGCCTGCGCGTACGGGCGCAGTGCCGTGGCCAGTCGTCGTCCCGCGTCCTCGCGGTCGGTGAAGAACACGTGGTTCCGCCTCGGTGCAGGGGGCCTTGAGCCTTCTCCTTCGAAAGAACCTCCGCCGCGGCGGTTGCGCAAGTCGGATCCGGTGGTCCGTACGAGGGAGGGGGGTCGGGGTCTGTGGGTTTTGGGGGGTGGGTAGGGACAGAAAGCGTGCGTAGGTTGGGCGGGAGGCCGCAATTGCGCCGCTGACCTGGTGCTTTGCGGCGGGCTCTGACGACGAGGATGGGGCAGCGGGATGCGTGAGCTGGTGGAGACGGCGCGGCGGTGGGCGGCCGAGGGGCGGGCGGGGTTCCTGGCCAGGCCCGTGGCCGAGCAGGGGTTCGGGCCGCGGGACCCCGCGGGGGCCCTGCTCCTGGACGCGCGGCGCGGCGCGTGCGAGGGGAACCTGTACCGGGGGGTCTTCGACGCCGAGCTGCTGGCCGAGGCCGGTGCGTGGGCTCCGGGGGCGACGGCGCGGGTGTGCGAGGTCTCGGTCGGGGCCGACGGGGCCGCCGAGGCGCGGCTGACCTGCGGCGGCCGGGCCGAGATCCTGCTGCAGCCGCTGTCCTCCGTGCCTGCGCAGTGGTGGGAGCTGCTCGGGGAGGGGGTCGGGGTGGCGTTGGTGACCCGGCTCAACGAGCAGGCCGACCAGGCCGTGAGCGAGGTCGTACGGGCCGTCGACGCGCCGGGGAACGACGCGGAGCGCCGGGCCGGTGAGCTGCTGGCCACGCGCCGGCCCGGCCGCGACGCGCTGTACGGGGACTCCGGGCTGGTGCTGGTGGAGGCGTACCCGTCGGCGCCGTACGTGCTGATCGGCGGGGAGGGCGAACTCGCCGACGTCATCGCGGCGCAGGTCCGGCTGCTGGGGTGGACGAGCGCGACGGTGGCCGGCGCCGGGGACGCGGAGAAGCTGCTGGAGGCGCGGCGCGACGCCGCCTGCCTGGTGATGCTGAGCCACGATCCGGAGTTCGACGTCCCGACGCTGCGGACCGCGCTGGCCCTCGGGATCCCGTACGTCGGCGCCCTCGGCTCCCGCAAGACCACCGCGCGGCGGCGGGAGGGGCTGATCGCCGCCGGGGTGGGAGAGGCGGAGCTGGCGCGGGTGCACGGGCCGATCGGGCTGGACCTCGGGGCGAGGACTCCGGCGGAGACGGCGCTGGCGATCTGCGCGGAGGTCCTGGCGGTGCTCGGGGGGTACGAGGTACGGGCCCTGCGGGACTCGGACGGGCCGCTCCGCTAGGCCGGGCACCGCCCCGCCCGCAGGGCGCGGTCACGGCGGCGGGCGGCCCCGGCCGGGCACGGCCCACGGCCCGCGCACGCCGGGCTCCACCCGGACGGCCGTGTGCGGGCGGGCGATCTCAGCCGGGTCGCCCGCCGGTGCGCGGTGTCACTTGTCCAGGGCCCGCTTCAGCTGGTCCTTGTTCATGTCCGAGCGGCCGTGGATGTTGCGGCGCTTGGCCTCCGCGTAGAGCTGGTCGTACGTCGGCCCCTGCGCGCCCGAGTGCGAGTGCAGGCCGCCGCGGCGGGACGAGGACATGTCCTCCAGGGACTCCTTGCTCGCCGTCTTGGACTCGCCGGCCCGGGCCCGCTCCTTGTTGACCGTCCGGGCGGCGATCTCCTTGGCCCGCTCCTCGGACTCGCCGCGCTGCTCGGCGCTCTCCTTGATGTGCTCGTACTGGCGTTCCCGCTTCGGGGAGGATCCGCGGGGCATGACGCGCTCCTTTCGGGGTCACATACCGGTCGCTCACCCGGTTGCCCGCCGACGGCGGCCGGTCGCTTGCCTGAGGGCGTTTACCCCTGCCCGGACGAGGTATCCGGTGCGGAGGATTTTGCGAGCGCCCCGAGTGCAATGGGGCGAAATGCGGGAAAATGGTGGTTATGGACATGACGTTGAGCGTGGACAAGATCCTGACGGACATCGCGTGGTTCCTGCTCGCCGGATTCGCGATCGTCGGCTTCCTGCTGGCTGCCTTCAAGCTGGGCCAGCGGGTCCGCGCCAAGGAGCTGCCGCCGCCCACTCCCGAGAGTCAGCCCCACCTGCCGGACGGCGGCGCCGTGCACGAGGTCCGAGAGGAGCGCGACCCGGTGGAGTTCCCGCCGGAGGGCCTGCGCCCGCACGAGATGCAGGGCTTCGGCAACTTCGGGTCCACCACCTCCGACCACCCCGACGACATCCGGGCCGAGCGCGATGCGGGCTACCGGAATCCGCCGAAGTACCCCGGGCCTCAGCAGCCGCCGCAGGGCGAGCCGCCGCGGGACAAACCCACCGGCCACGCCTGAGCCGTCCTGAGCCCTGTCCCGGGCTCCGTCCGCCGGGCCCGGCCCCTGTCCGTGTCGGCCGCCTCTGACCTGCGTCACCCCACGGCGCAGGTCAGAGGTCTGTCCGGAGCCTGAGCACCTCGGGGGGCGGATGCCGCAGCGAGGTGTAGCGGACCTCCGCCGCCAGGGGCGGGTCCAGCGTCCGGTACGCGACCTCGCCGAACCCGATCGCCGTGACGGTCCGGGTCGCCGCCGCCCCCGCCGCGGCGCCGGGCCCCGCCCCGGCCGGGCCCGTCCGCGAGGCCACCTCCGCCGCCACCTGCGCCCGCAGCGCCGCCGACAGCGGGCTGGACACCAGCGGCGTCTCGTCCTCCACCGGCACGACCACCACCAGCGCGAGCGGCCGCCGCGGGGTGCCGGTGTAGCCGACCACCGCAGCGTCGCGTACCTCCGTGTGCCGCAGCTTCTGCCAGCCGCGCCGCCCCGCCGGGTAGGTCTGGTCGAGCCGTTTGACCACGATCCCCTCGATGCCGCTCGCGGGCAGGGTCTCGTACCAGGTGGCGGCCAGTTCGGGGTCCGTGGTCATCGGTACGGGCTGGAGCGGCGGCCCCAGCGGGAGCAGCAGGTCCACCAGCAGCGCCCGGCGCCGCTCGTAGGGGCGCCCGCGTACGTCCACCCCGCCCAGCTCCAGCACGTCGAAGGCCGCGTACGAGGCCGGCAGGCTCTGCGCGAGCAGGGGGGCGCGCGCCGCGGTGGCGGCCGCCCTGCGCTGGACGAGGGCGAAGTCCGTACGGCCCTCGTGCCAGACCACCACCTCGCCGTCGAGGACGGTGCCGGCCGGCAGGTGCAGCGCCGCGGCCGCCAGATCCGGGAAGGCGCTGGTCACGATGCGCCCGGAGCGGGCCTGGAGGACCACCTCCCGCCCGGTGCGGACGATGACCATCCGGTGGCCGTCGAACTTGGGCTCGTACGCGAGGCCCGCCGCACGCGGCAGGGTCCGTACGGGCGCGGCGAGGGCGACTTTGATCATCGCCGGGTCCCGGGTGGCTTCCGGGTCCGGTGGTGCGCGGGCAGCGGGTGGGCCCGGTCGGGGTCGGTCAGCGGGGCGAAGAGGTCTCCGTCGCGCTCCAGCCGGGGCGGGACGTCGTCGGCGAGGAAGACCAGCTGCGAGGGGTCCCCGCAGTGCGCGACCTCCTCCCACGAGATGGGCGCGGAGACCGTGGGGCGGGCCCGGGCGCGCAGGGTGTAGGGGGCGGCGGTGGTCTTGGCGGCCGCGTTCTGGCTGTGGTCGACGAAGACCTTGCCGGGGCGCAGGGACTTGGCCATGCGGTGCACGACGAGGTCGGGGAGCTCGCGCTCGGCCTCCTGGGCGAGCGCCTTGGCGTACGCGGACACGCGGTCGGACGGGGTCGGCTCCAGGGCCACGGCCAGGTGGAGGCCCTTGGAGCCGGAGGTCTTGGCGTACGCGGCCAGGCCGTCGGCCGCGAGGCGCTCGCGCAGCCAGAGCGCGGCCGCGCAGCACTCGACGACGGTGGCGGGCGGGCCGGGGTCGAGGTCGAGGACCAGGCGGTCGGCGACGGCGGGGCTGCCGGCCGGCCACTGGTAGGTGTGGAACTCGACGACGAGGTTGGCCGCCCACATGAGGGAGGGCAGGTCCGAGACGAGCACCTGTGCGGCGGAGGGCTCGTCGCTGCGCGGCACCGGGGCGGTTTTCACCCAGGCGGGCGTGCCGGGCGGCGGGTTCTTCGTGAAGAAGAGCTGGCCGTCCGGGCCGTCGGGGTAGCGCAGGAACGACACCGGCCGGTTGTGGGTGTGGGCCAGCAGCGGGTCCGCGACGGTGGCGTAGTAGTGCAGCACCTCGCCCTTGGTGGTGCCGGTCTCCGGGTACAGGACCTTGTCCAGGTTGCTGAGCGAGATGCGACGCCCCTCCACCATGGTGATCGGCGTCATACGATGAGATTGCCATGAAACGGGAGGAACCGTGCGATCCATCTGGAACGGCGCAATCTCTTTCGGTTTGGTCAGCATTCCGATCAAGCTGGTGAACGCCACCGAGAGCCACTCGATCTCCTTTCGGCAGATCCACCTGAGCGACGGCGGGCGGATCCGCTACCGCAAGGTGTGCGAACTGGACGGCGAGGAGGTGACCAACGCCGAGATCGGCAAGGGCTACGAGGAGCCGGACGGGGCGATCATCCCGATCACCGACGAGGACCTGGCGCAGCTGCCGATCGCGACGGCGAAGACGATCGAGATCGTGTCCTTCGTGCCGGCGGACGAGATCGATCCGCTCCAGATGGACGCGGCGTACTACCTCGCGGCGAACGGGGCGACGGCCGCCAAGCCGTACACCCTGCTGCGGGAGGCGCTGAAGCGGAGCCGGCAGGTCGCCATCGCCAAGTACGCGCTGCGGGGGCGCGAGCGGCTGGGGATGCTGCGGGTCGTCGACGATGTGATCGCCATGCACGGGCTGCTGTGGCCGGACGAGATCCGCGAACCGGAGGGCGTGGCCCCGGAGGGGTCGGTGTCGGTACGCGACGCGGAGCTGGACCTCGCGGACGCGCTGATGGCGACCCTGGGCGAGGTGGACATCGGCTCGCTGCGGGACGAGTACCGGGACGCCGTGGAATCGATGATCGAGGCGAAGGCGGAGGGCGCCTTCGAGCCTCCGGCGGAGGTGGGCACGGAGTCGTCCGGGAAGGTGATCGACCTGATGGCGGCGCTGGAGAGCAGCGTACGGGCGGCCAAGGCGGCCCGGGGCGAGGCGGCGTCGGGGGCGGAGGCGGCCGGGGAGGAGGGCGGCGAGGCGGAGGTGACGCCGATGCGGCGGTCCGCCTCCTCCGGGTCCGGCGGCGCCCGGACCTCCCGCAAGTCGGCGGCGTCCGCACCGAAGGACGTGGGCGGCAAGAAGTCGACCGCGAGGACGGCGAAGAAGACGGCGGCCCCGGGGACGGCCAAGAAGTCGGCGGCCAAGTCGGCCTCCAAGTCGGCGTCGGCCAAGTCCGCTTCCGGGGGCCGGTCCGGCACCGTCAAGTCCACCTCTGCGGCGAAGAAGACGGCTTCCGCGAAGAAGACGGCCGCGACCGCGAAAACGGCCTCGGGGGCGAAGAAAGCGGCCCCGCGGAAGCGGTCGGCCTGAGGGCGCCGCGCGGGCCGGGGACCGCGGGGCCCGGCAGCCAGGTCCGGCTGTCGCGGGCGAGGGCGAAGAGGGCTTCGGTGTCCGGAGGTTTGAGGGTGGCGGGGGCCGAGGCGAGGAACGCGGCCGCCGTGGCCGGTTCCAGGATGCGGATGTCGGCGACGGTGGGCGCCACCGCGATCCGGGCCGCGTCGACCAGCGCGAGGGCCGGGCTGACCGGGGCCGCCAGGGCGCGGGTGGCCGCTGCGGCGGCGCGGCGGATCCAGCGCGGGTCCGGGCGGGGCTCCGTACGCCCCACGGTCAGCAGCAGGTCGCCCACCGAGGCGCGCTGCCTGCGGCCCGGGAGCGTACGGACGCAGAAGAGTCCCGCCGGGCCGATGAGCAGGTGGTCGACCGGGCCCAGGCCGGGCAGCGGGACGCCGTGCAGGACCCGCCAGCCGTCCGCTTCGAGGGCGTCGAGGACCTCGCCCATCCGCTGCTGGGCGGTCAGCTCCTGGCGCAGCCGGTGCCGGGCCCTGGTGCCCGCCGAGCCGTGTTCGAGCTCGCCGAGCAGCAGCTCGCCCGGGCGGTTCGGGGCCAGGTCCAGGTCCGGGGGCAGGGAGAGCCGGCGCAGGTCGGCCCGGGTGGGGACGGGCGGCGGGCCGACGGTGCAGGCCCGGGCCAGGTACGGGCGCAGGGCCGCGAGGACCGCGTCGCGGTGTTCCTCGCCGAGCAGGCTGATCCGGTTGGCTTCCCGGTCGTACCAGGCCACCGCCCGCCCGTCGGGCAGGTTCACATAGAGCCGGCCGCGGCCGGGCCGGCCGCTCGGCAGCACCTTGAGTCCGCGCATGGGACCTCACCCCCGCCGTACATGGGAGCAGCCGCGGGGCCGCCCGGCAATCCCCCGGTGGTGTTCTCGGCCGTGTAACGGCTTCTACGGGACTCCGCCGGGTTCCTGTTACACGACGCAGGCCCCACCGCAACGGCCCGCCCCTAATTTGGGGGCAGCCGCAGACGCCGGACCCCACCGCACCGAGGGATTCACGTGACCACCGCCAGCCGCCGCACACCCGTCCGCGCAGCCGCCGTGACCGCCTGCGCCGCAGCCCTGCTCGCGCTGCCCGCCGCGGCGGCGCTCGCCGAGGGGGTGCCGGCCGCGTCGGCCGCGCACACCGCCGGCGCGCCCCGGACGCCGGTCAAGAGCCTCGGCCTCGCCGACGGCGTCTCGACCGCGAAGGTCCACCGGGTCTCCGAGGGCGTGTACCAGGCGGAGATCCTGGCCGCCGACGGCTCCCTGGCCGCCACCGTGACCAGCCGCGACGGGATCCCCGCCGTGGGCGGCGCGGGCCCGCTGCACGCGGCCCTGCAGCCCGACGGGCGGCTCTCCTCCTGGGTCGGCGACCCCTCGGCCCCGAACGGTACGCCCGGGGGCGACGGCTACAAGACCGGGACCCGGGACGGTCACGGCGTCCCGGGGACGACGCCGCGCACGCACACGATCGCCGCGGGCGCGACCGGGGTACTGGGCCTGGACACCCTGGCCGACGAACCTGGCGACGGGCTGCTGCTGGTCGCGGCGGGCGCCGGGATGGCGGCGGTGGGCGCCGCCGGGCTCGGCTTCGCCCTGCTGCGCCGCGGGCGCAGCGAGGGCTGACCCCGAGAGGGCCCGGGGCCCGGCCCGAGGGGCCCCGGTAGCCCGCTGCCGGAGGCGGCCTCAGGCGAAACGGCCTCAGACGCCGGCCTCAGGCGGCGGGCTTGTCTTGGTCCAGGGCCAGCGCAGTCCCGGCTTGCGGGCCTGCGGGCGGTACGCGTACTTCCAGCCCTTCTGCAGGTGCAGCCTCTTGGTGTGGCCGGCCGGTACGCGTTCGTAGAGCAGCACCGTCGGGGCGCCGCCGTCCGCCGCCGGGACCGGGATCTCGTACCAGCGCGGCGGGTGGCCGGTCGGGCCGAGCAGGATCGGGAGGACCCGGCCGTCCATCGGGCCGCCCTCGAAGGGGGTCGGTTCGCTTCTCACCCCACCAGTGTCACAGCAGGTGCGCGGCCTGCGAGACCACCGGCATCACGCGCCGGGCCAGAACTCCCGCCGGCCCGTCCGCCGACTCCAGGGCCAGCGCCGCCCCCGCCGCGGCGGCGGTCTGCGGGTCGGTGGCGGCGGTCGCCGTCAGGAGGGCGATGAACTGGTCCACCAGCCAGTCGCGCAGCGAGGCCACGTCCGGCTGCTTGCCCTCGTCGATCCAGATCAGGGAGGCGGCCTCGACGGCCGTGATCCAGGTGCGGACCATCATGCGCAGCCGCGGGCCCGGCGACGGGACGCCCAGGTGGACGAGGATCTGCTGCGCGGCCGCCCGCCGGATGCCGTCCACGGTGGCCGTCGTACGGGAGGTCTCCACGACGCTGCCGCCCTGCAGCAGGGCCGCGAAGCCCGTGTCGTGCACGTCGACGAAGCCCAGGTAGCGGTCGAGCGCCCGGGACAGCCGCTGGGTCAGCGGGCCCTCCTGGGGTTCGGCGAAGCACTGCTCCAGGATGTCGGCCGCCGAGCGCAGGGCGGCCTCGTACAGCTGCTGCTTGCCGCCGGGGAAGTACCGGTACACCAGGGGGCGCGAGACCCCGGCCGCCTCGGCGACGTCGTCGAGGGAGACGTCCTCGGGCGCCCGGTGCGCGAACAGGGACAGGGCGGCGTCGAGGAGTTGGGCCCGCCGCTCCTCGACGCTCAGCCTGCGGTACGCGCGTACGGTCATGCCCGCAGGGTAGCCCCACGGCACGGGCTTCAGGCCAGGAGTCCCGAGCTCCGCCAGAGCTTGCGGCCGACCCCGCGCAGGACGCCGATGTCGTCCAGGAAGTCGGTGAGCCGCTTGGCGCCCGTCTGCATGACCTCCCGGCGGTGTCCGCTGGCCTTGACCTGGGCGACGGCCTCGCGGCGGTCCAGGCCGACGTTCTCGTACACCTGGGGGTTGACGAAGGCGAGGGAGAAGACGCGGGCGGCCTCGCCGCAGCTGATGCGGGTGAGCTCCTGCTCCCAGCGCGGGGCGGTGAGCATCTGGCGGCGCAGCTCCTCGCGGGCGTACCGGACGTGCCGGGCCTCCTCGATGACGTGGATCCGGGTGACCCCGCGGACCAGCGGCTGGATGCGCTCGTCCGGGAAGGTCAGCCGCTGCATCCAGTCGAGGATCTCCTCGCCGAGCAGGGTGCAGGCGAAGGAGCCCGGGGTGGTGGAGACCGTCTTGAGGATGCGGGCGAGGTTGTGGTTCGTGCGGGAGACCGGATAGGCGGGGGCCCCGGCCTTCTGGATCATGCGGGCGAACATCATCGAGTGGCGGCACTCGTCGGCTATCTCGGTGAGTGCGTACCGCACGTGATTGCTGGTCAGGGGCTTGTCGTAGATGTGCCGGACCAGCAGCTGCATCAGGATGATCTCGAACCAGATGCCGAGGGAGCCGAGGGCCGCCGCCTCGTGGCGGGAGAGGTCGATGCGCTGCTCCTCGCCCATCTTCTTCCACAGCGGGGTGTCGTAGAGGGAGAGCAGTTCCGGGGGCCAGTAGTACTTTCCGTCGACCGTCGGGGCGTCCCAGTCGAGTTCCTTGTCGGGGTCGAAGGAGTGCTTGGCGGAGGATTCGAGGAGGCGTGCGGCGATCTGCTCGCGGTCCTTGAGGAGGCCGAGCGCGTCCTGGAGGACCCGTCGATCGGTCGTGGTCGTCATGGCGGGGGCACCTCGCCGTGTTCCGGATGGATGGATGGGTGGGGACGTCACTGCTTGCCGTCACCAGTCATGAGACTGCTTGTCAGCAAGGCCGTCAATCCCCTGCGCGTCACTTGTTGACCGCGCGTCTACCAACGTGTGACGCTGCCAACCATCCAGTCCTGTACGGAAATACACGAGCCGAGGGGGCGTCAGTGTCGACGCACGAGCTCTACACCAAGGACCCGGGCACAGACGTCTGGCAGGTTCCCGCCACCGGCGCCGCCCGTTTCAGCTGGGAGTACGCGGAGGGCCGGGAGCGCCTCCTCGCGCTGTACCAGAAGGGCAAGGACAAGCAGTGGGACGGTGCCAAGCGCATCGACTGGGACCTGGAAGTGGACCCGTACAACGCGCTCGGCACCCCGGACGAGGCGCTGACCCTCCACGGCACCCGCTACTGGCCCCGGCTCACCGACAAGGACAAGGGCGAGCTGCGCCGGCACTACGCCGCCTGGAACTTCAGCCAGTTCCTGCACGGCGAGCAGGGCGCGATGGTGTGCGCGGCACGCATCGTGGAGTCGGTGCCGGACCTCGACGCGAAGTTCTACTCCGCCACCCAGACCATGGACGAGGCCCGGCACGCCGAGATCTTCGGGCGCTTCCTGCACGAGAAGGTCGGGATGCTCTACCCGATCAACGACAGCCTCCAGGGCCTGCTCGGCGACACCCTGCGCGACGCCCGCTGGGACATGCCCTACCTCGGCATGCAGGTGCTCATCGAAGGACTCGCGCTGGCGGCCTTCGGCATGATCCGCGACACCACCGACAAGCCGCTGCCCCGGCAGATCCTGGCGTACGTGATGCAGGACGAGGCCCGCCACGTGGCCTTCGGGCGGATGGCCCTGCGCGACTACTACAAGCAGCTCACCGACGCCGAACTGCGCGAGCGCGAGGAGTTCGTGATCGAGGGCTGCTACCTGATGCGCGACCGGCTGCGCGGGGTGGAGGTGCTGGAGAACTTCGGCATCCCGCGCAAGGAGGCGGAGGAGTTCAGCGAGCGGTCGGAGTTCCTCCACATGTTCCGCAGGCTGCTCTTCAGCCGGATCGTGCCCTGTGTGAAGGACATCGGGCTGTGGGGCGAACGGCTGCAGAAGGCGTACCTGGACATGGGCGTCTTCGACATGGGCGACTCCAACCTGGACCTGCTGATGAGCCAGGACGAGGAGATCGCCGAAGCCCTCGACCGCGAGCGGTTCGCGGCCGAGGAGGCCGAGAGGGTGGCGGAGGTGCAGGCCGCCATCGCGGAGGGCGGCGAGAACCCGTAGGGCGGGTCAGGCCGACGGCCGCGCCCCGGACAGGGCCGCCTGCATCACCGCCCGGGCGATCGGGGCCGCCGCGCCGTTGCCGCTGACGCCTCCGCGGACCGCCGAGGCGTCCTCGACCACCACCGCGACCGCCACTCCGGGCAGCGGAGCGTCCCCCGCCCTGGCCCAGCCGATGAACCAGGCGTAGGGGGTGCCCGCATTGCCGACGCCGTGCTGGGCCGTCCCCGTCTTGCCGCCCACCACGGCGCCCCGGATGGCCGCGTTGCGCCCGGTGCCGTCCTCCACCACCTTCACCATCAGCTCCTGGAGCCGCAGTGCCGTGGCCGGGCTCATGGCCCGGCCCAGCCGGCGCGGGACGGCCCGCCGCACCGGGCCGCCGTCACCCCGCGTGGTCCGGTCCACCAGGTACGGGGCCCTGAGCTCACCGCCGTCCGCCACGGCCGCCGCCACCATCGCCATCTGCAGAGGGGTCGCCGTGGTGTTGAACTGCCCGATCGAGGACAGCGCCAGCTGGTCCTGGCTCATGTCCGTGTCGAAGTTCGAGCGCGACACCCACGAGGGCACGCGCAGCCCGGCGTCGTTGAACCCGAACCGCCGGGCCGCCTCCACCATCCTGCGCAGCCCGACCTGGACGCCGATCTTCGCCATCACCGTGTTGCAGGACCACTGCACCGCCTCCGCCATCGAGGCGTCCTCGCAGCCGGTGCCCGCGTTCGGCAGCAGGGTGCGGGTGCCGGGCAGCGGATAGGGGTCGGGGGTGCGGGTCGGCGCGTCCACATCGGTGACCACGCCCGCGTCCAGGGCCGCCGCCGCCGTCACGATCTTGAAGGTGGAGCCGGGCGGATACGTCTCGCGCAGCGCGCGGTTGAGCATCGGCCGGGCGGGGTCCGCGTTCAGCCGCGCCCAGGCCGCCTTCACCGCCGCACCGGTCCCCGAGAGCGTCCCCGGGTCGTACGAGGGGCTGCTGACCAGCGCGAGGATCCTCCCGGTGGCGGGCTCCAGCGCGGCCACCGCCCCGCGCTTGCCGGCGAGGCCGGTGTACGCGGCCCGCTGGGCCGCGGCCCGGAGGGTGGTCGCCGCGTTCCCCCCGGCCGGACGCCCCCGGGAGAGCTCGTACCAGAGGGGGAAGACGGAGAGCCCGGGGTCCGCGCCCGACAGGATCCGGTCCTCGGCGCGCTCGACGAAGCTGGTCCCGTACGTCTGCGAGGAGTAGCCGGTGACCGGCGCGTACAGCGGGCCGTCCAGGTACGTCCGCTCGTAGCGCAGCAGTTGGCCGCTGTCCCGGGATCCGGTGACGGGCCGGCCCTCGACCAGGATGTCCCCGCGCGGCTCGGCGTAGCGGGCGACGGCGGGACGCTTGTTGGCGGGGTTCGCCCCGTACGCGGCGGACTCCCAGACCTGCACCCGGGCCACGTTGACCAGGAGGGCGAGCAGCAGGGCGGCGCAGAAGTACGCGCACCAGCGGATGTACCGGATCACGCGGCCTCCCCTCCGGCGGGGCGGGGGCGGTGGGCGCTGTCGCTGAGCCGGACCAGCAGGGCCACGATGATCCAGTTGGTGACCACGGAGGAGCCGCCCTGGGCGAGGAAGGGCATGGCCATGCCGGTCAGCGGGATCAGCCCGGTCACTCCCCCGGCGATGACGAACACCTGGAGCGCGATGATCGAGGCGAGCCCGGTGGCGAGGAGCCGCCCGAACGGATCGCGCAGCGCCAGCCCGGCCCGGAACCCCCGGTCGACGAGCAGCCCGTACAGCAGCAGGATCGCGCTGACCCCGACGAGCCCGAGTTCCTCGCCCGCGGTGGCCAGCACGAAGTCCGACTTGGCGGCGAAGCCGATCAGGAACGACTGCCCGTGCCCGAGCCCCGCGCCGAGCAGCCCGCCGGCACCGAAGGCGAAGAGGGACTGGGCGAGCTGCCCGGGGCCCTCACCGCGCCCGATGGAGGCGAAAGGATTCAGCCAGTCCTCGACCCGGCTGTGCACGTGCGGCTCGAAGGTCCCCACGGCGTACGCCCCGAGGGCGGCGAGCAGCAGCCCGACGGCGATCCAGCCGATCCTGCCGGTGGCGGTGAACAGCATGATGACGAACAGCCCGAAGAAGAGCAGCGAGGTCCCCAGGTCCCGCTCCAGCACGAGCACGCCGACGCTCAGCAGCCAGATCGCCAGGATCGGCCCGAGCACCCGCCCGGGCAGCAGCCGCACCCGCCAGAACAGCCGGCGGCCGGTGAGCGCGAGGGCGGTCCGGTTCGCGGCGAGGTAGGCGGCGAAGAACACCGCGAGCAGGATCTTGGCGAACTCCCCCGGCTGGAAGGAGAGTCCGGCGAACCGGATCCAGATGTGGGCCCCGTTGACCGCGGGGAAGAAGACGGGCACGAGCATCAGCACGAGGGCGGCGGCCACCGACAGGTACGCGTACCGCTGGAGCAGACGGTGGTCCCGGAACCCGGCGAGCACGAACACGAACAGCGCCACCCCGAACGCGGACCACCGCAGCTGGTCTCCGGCGGTGAGCTGCTCGGGCGTGGTCAGGTCCAGACGCTGGATCAGGACCAGTCCCAGCCCGTTCAGCAGGACGGCGATGGGCAGGACGAGCGGATCGGCGTACGGCGCCCGCAGCCTGACGGCGACATGGGCGACGAGCGCGGCAGCCACGAGCCCGGCAGCGTAACGGGCGGCGGACCCCGGCATGCGGCCGGTGCCGGAGAGGCCGACGTGGAGGTGACCGAGGACGGCGATGAGCACGGCCCCGAGCAGCAGCGCCAACTCCACCCCGCGGCGCGGGGCGCGGCTGTCGGGGGGCGGGGGCGGAACGGGGTCCACCACCTGTTCCGTCAGGGCGGTCATGAGGGCAACGTAGCAAGGCGCCGACCGGAATGTCCGCGTATGTCGTGCGCGCCTGCGACGGCCCGCCGCGCGGGGCCGGATTCGGCGGGCCGGGGACGGGTCGGGGCGGGGCCCGCGCCGCAGGGATCGGCCGGACGGGTGGGCCCCGGCGACTGGCCGCCGTCGATCAACATCTAGTCATACCGGACATGGCAGCATCGGCCGCCCAGGAGGTGATCCCATGTCACGTCGGCTGCTCCGCGCCGCCTGCCTCGCCGCCGTACTCGTGGCGGCCGGCCCGGCCCATGCCATCCCCACCCCGGCCATCGGGACCACCGGGGGCGGGCCCACCGGGACCGGGAGACCCGGCGGATCCGCGCAGGCCGCAGGGGCCCCCGGAGGCCGGTCGGCCACGGGGAGGACCGCCACCACCGGCACCGGCGGGAACAGGGCAACCGGGACCGACGAGGACCCCGAGGCCAACGAGGACCCCGGGACCACCGGCACCGCGGCCATCACGGAACCCACCGATGACGCCGAGGACACCGAGCCCCCCGGGACCACGGGAAACACCCCGACCGCCGCGACCACCGAAGCCACCGGAACCGCCACCGCCACCGGCACCGCCACCGGCACCCACACCGCCCTGGCCCCCGGATCCCCAGCCACCCCCGGCCAGGGGATCGGCGCGCTCCTCACCCGCCTCCAGACCCTCTACCGCCAGGCCGAAGAGGCGACCGAGGCCTACAACGCCACCGAAGCCGCCCTCCAGGCCCGCCAGAACGAGGAGCGCCGGCTCAGCTCCGCCCTCGGCAAGACCCGGACCGCCCTCGACGCCGAGCGCGCCGCCGCCGGGCGGATGGCCCGGGAGCAGTACCAGGGGGCCGTGGCCGGCCTCTCCCCGTACGTCCGGATGCTGCTCACCGGTGACGCCCAGGCCGCCCAGGACCAGCGCCACCTCGCCGCCCGCGAGGGCGCCCGCCGGGCCGGGATCCTGGCCCGCCTCGCCCGCGGCGAGCACCGGGCCGACGCCCTCGCCACCGCCGCCCGCAAGGCCCTGGACTCCCAGCAGTCCCTCACCACCCGGCGCAAGGAGCGCAAGGACGAGGTGACCCTCAGGCTCAGGGAGGTGGAGCGGCTGCTCTCCTCCCTCACCCCGGAGCAGCTGGCCCGGCTCGACGCCCGCGAGGCCGCCCAGACGGCCACCGCCCAGCGGGAGCTGCTCGCCGCGGGGGCGCTCGGCAGCCCGGCCACCCCCCGCACCCCCACGGCCGCCGGCGGCGCCGCCCTGAGGTACGCGGCCGCCCAGATCGGCAAACCGTACGCGTGGGGTGCCGAGGGGCCCGGTGCCTTCGACTGCTCCGGGCTCACCTCCCAGGCCTGGGCCCACGCCGGCCGGTCCATTCCCCGGACCAGCCAGGAGCAGTGGGCGCAGCTGCCCAAGGTTCCGCTGAACCAGTTGCGGCCCGGGGACCTGGTGGTCTACTTCCCCACCGCCACGCACGTGGCCCTCTACATCGGCGACGGCAAGGTCGTACAGGCCCCCCGCCCGGGGGCCAAGGTCAAGGTGTCGCCGATCGCGGCGAATCCGCTGCTGGGGGCCGTCCGGCCGGACCCGGGGGGCACCCCGCTCGCCGCCTACACCCCGCCGCCGCTCCCCGAGGGGGCGACGGCGGGCGACGACACCGGCTACTCGGCCGGGGTGGCACCGGACGCGGCATCCGGGGCGGCACCGTCCCCGGCAGCCCCCGACGCGGACGGTGCGGACGAGACCGCCGATGCCGCCGATGCCGCCGACGAGACCTCCGCCAGGTAGTCCGCCGCGTCCTCGGGGTCGTAGAAGTACCCGTCGAAGTCGGCCGGGTTGTCGAAGCCGTTGGCGAATCGATCCGCCACCGGCTGAAACCGCCCGGCCGCTCCGATCAGGTTCAGCACGTGCTCCGGCGGCGCGCCCAGCATCGCGTTGGTCCACTGGGTCACCGGCTTGCCCGTCGTGAACCAGAACCTGTCGAAGGCCGCCTTCATCCAGGCCTCGTCGAACGGCCTGTCCCCGTGCATCAGGATCGACGAGAGGTACGAGGCCGCGCACTTGGCGGCGGTGTTCGAGCCCTGCCCGGTGATCGGGTCGTTCGTCACGACCACGTCCGCGACGCCCAGCACCAGTCCGCCGCCCGGCAGCCGCCCGACCGGCTTGCGCACGACCGGCGCGTACCGCCCGGCGAGGGTGGCGCCCGCGTCCGTCAGCTCGACGTCCCGGGCCCGTGCGTACTCCCAGGGCGTGTACGTCCGCATCAGTTCGAGCGTCAGCTCCAAGTGCTCCGCCGGGTCGTTGACCCCGCGGAACACGTCCAGCGGACCGCCCGGGAGACCCTCCCAGAACAGGACGTCCGCCCGCCCCGAGGTGGTGAGCGCCGGCATGGTGAACAGCTCGCCGACCCCCGGCACCAGATTGCAGCGCACCGCTTCCGTCTGCGGGTGCTCGGGCCGGGGCCCGAGCCCGTGCACGTACGAGACCGCCAGCGCGCGCTGGGGAGCGTCGTACGGGGAACGGGCCGCGTCCCGTTCGAACATCGACACCAGCTCGCCCTTGCCGGCGGCGACGAGGATCAGGTCGTAGGTGCGGGAGAAGTAGTCCAGGTCGGCGACCGACGCGCCGTGCACGACGAGCTGCCCGCCGCGCTGCACGAAGGTGTCGAGCCAGCCGGCCATCTTCACCCGCTGGTCCACGGACTGCGCGAAGCTCTTGAGGCGGCCCAGCCAGTCGATCGGGCGGGAGCCGTCCGGGGCGGCGACCGAAACGCCGATCCCCTCGATCCGCGGGGCCTGCCGCTCCCAGAAGTCCAGCCGGAGGTCGCGTTCGTGCTGGAGTGCGGCGTCGAACATGACCTGCGTGGACATGACCTTCCCGGTCCGGATCTCGTCCGGCGTCCGGTTGGACATGAGGGTGATCTCGTACCCCTTCGCCTGAAGGCCGAGGGCGAGCTGGAGACCGGACTGCCCGGCTCCGACGACGAGTATCCTGCGCATCCGCGTTCTCTATTCGGGAGTGGTGTCGAGGGCGTGGCCCACCAGGGTCAGCAGGGACTCGACGACCGTGGGCCGGCGCCGCGCGTCCATGATCACCACCGGTACGTCGGGCGGGATCGTCAGCGCCTCGCGCACGTCCTCCGGCTCGTAGGAGCGGGAGCCCTCGAAGTGGTTCACGGCGACGGCGTACGGGAGCCCGCAGCTCTCGAAGTAGTCGAGGGCCGGGAAGCAGTCCCGCAGCCGGCGGGTGTCGGCCAGGACGATGCCGCCGACGGCTCCGCGGACCAGGTCGTCCCACATGAACCAGAACCGCTCCTGGCCCGGCGTCCCGTACACGTACAGCACGAGGTCGTCGTCGAGCGTGATGCGGCCGAAGTCCATCGCGACGGTGGTGGTGTTCTTGTCCGGGGTCGCGGACAGGTCGTCGGTCGGCAGGCTGGCCCGGGTCATCACCGCCTCGGTGCGCAGCGGCGTGATCTCGGAGACGGACGACACGAAGGTGGTCTTGCCGACGCCGAAGCAGCCCGCGACCAGCACCTTGACGGCCACGGGTGCGCGGGAGCGGTCGTACTGCCAGGGCTGTACGGGTTCGTCGTCGACCGACGCGACCGGGTCAGAGACGGCGAAGGCCACTGAGCACCCTTTCGAGCAGTGCGCGTTCGGGCCGGCCGGGGCCGTGGCCCGTGCCGTAGACCCGGACCCTCCCCTGGTCGGCCAGGTCGCTGACGAGGACGCGGACCACGCCGAGGGGCAGCTTCAGCAGCGCGGCGATCTCGGCGATCGTGCGCATGCGCCGGCAGACCTCGACGATGGCGGGCATCTCGGGCATGCGGTCGGACCGGCCGTCCGCGCTGCCGTCGGACTCGCCCTCGGTGCCTCCCGGCAGCTGCGGCCGGGACGCCTTGGCGTCCAGGGCGGCGACGAAGGTCTCGACGTGCAGGACCTGGGAGAACCGGGTGCGGCCGCCCGTGAGCGAGTACGGGCGGACGCGGGCGGGGCGGCGGTCGGCGCCGCGTATGGGCAGCCGGTCGGAGGCCGGACTCCTCACGGGGTTTTCTCCATCGACTGGCGCAGCTCGCTGCGGACTTCGGGGGTCAGGACGTGGCCGGCGCGGCCGACGAACAGGGCCATGTGGTAGGCGACGACGCTCATGTCGCAGTCCGGGGTGGCGTGCACGCCGAGCAGGGAGCCGTCGCTGATGGACATGACGAAGACGGAGCCGTGCTCCATCGCCACCATGGTCTGCTTGACGCCGCCGCCCTCCATGAGCGCGGCGGCGCCGGTGGTGAGGCTGCCGAGCCCGGAGACGATGGTGGCGAGGTCGGCGGAGGCGCCGCGCGGCCCCTTGGCCGGGGAGGGGCTCCGGCCGGCTCCCGCGGGGTCGGAGGACAGCAGCAGGAGCCCGTCCGAGGAGACGACGGCGACGGAGTTGACGCCCGGCACCTCCTCCACCAGGTCGGTCAGCAGCCACTGCAGGTTGCGGGCCTGGGTGCTCAGTCCGTACGTACTGGGCGCGGTCATGTGCGTGCCTCCTGTGCGGTGTCCCCCCGGTCGGTGTCCTGTGCGAGTTCGGCGGCGACGACGCGTCTGCCGTCGCGGGTCCCCTGGTAGAACCCGCCGAGCCGGCGCCGCAGTTCCTCCGCGTCGACACGGCGCGGCGGCGCGGACGGCTGGACGGCTTCACCGCGCCGGGCGGCCACGACGCGGGGGGTCCGCTTGGGCAGCCCCTTGCCGGTGACGGGCCCGGCGGCCTCGGAGGCGTCTGCGGCCTCCGCCTCGGGGTGGGCTCCCTGGCGGGGCACCCAGTCGCCTTCGGCGGTGGCGTGGCTGTGCGGGGTCCGCTCGGCGGCGGGCCCGTCCTCTTCCTCCGGTACGTCGGCCCGCGGGGCGGGACCGGCCGACGGGTCGGGGGACGCCGGGGCGGGGTCGGACCCTGCGAAGGCCTCCGCCGCGCCGTCGGGGACGACCCGCGCGAGGAGCTCCTGGGCGGGCTCCGGCCCGGCCGGAGCCGGGGCCGGGACGGTGAACACCTGATCGGGGGGCGGCAGCGCGCCCTCGGACCCGGCGAAGCCGTACCCACCCGGAGCGGACTCCGGCGCGGCCTCGGCCGACAGCACCGGCTCCGGCTCCGGCTCCGGCTCCGGAACGGCGTCGGCAACGCCCCGGACCGGCAGCTCCTGATCCGGCTCCGGCCCGGCCCCGGCGGCCGGCTCCGGCTCGAACCCGAGCTCCGGCTCCAGACCCTCCCCGGCGGCCGACTCCGGCTCAAGCCCGGGCTCGGCACCGGTCGCGGCACCGGCACCTGCCTCGACGCCGGCCTCGGCGGTGGCCTCGACGCCGGCGAACTCCGACGCCGGCTCCGCCGCCGGAGGTTCCGGCCGGGGGCGGGTGCGGGGCGGGAGCGTGTGTTCGTTGGCCTCGGCGATGACGCCCGGCAGCCGCAGCTCCGGCCGGCCCGGGCCGGCGAAGGTGTGGACCGGGGTGGCCGGCGGGGTGGCCGGCAGCAGCGCCGCCGGGACGACGACCAGGGCCTCCGTGCCCCCGTGCCGTCCCGCCCGGAGCTCCGCGGTGACGCCGTGCCGGGCCGCCAGGCGGCCGGCCACGTACAGGCCGAGGCCCAGGCCGTGTTCCGCCTCGGGCTCCTCGTCGTACGCCTCGGGCGTCGCCAGCCGGGAGTTCAGCGCCTCCAGCCGGTCCTCGGTGACCCCGATGCCCGCGTCCAGCACGGACAGCACGACGTCACCGGAGTCCAGCTGCCACCCGGACACCCTGACCTTGGCGTCCGGCGGCGAGAAGGTCGTCGCGTTCTCCAGCAGCTCGGCGAGGACGTGCGAGATGTCGTCCGCGGCGTGCCCGGCCACCTGCGTGAACGACGGCAGCCCGGCGAGGTCGACCCGCTCGTAGCGCTCGATCTCGCTGACCGCGGCCCGCATCACGTCGACCAGCGGCACCGCGGCGGCTCCGGCGCCGTGGCCGGTCTCCTGTCCGGCGAGCACGAGCAGGTTCTCGTTGTGGCGGCGCATCACCGTCGCGAGGTGGTCCAGCTTGAACAGGGTGGCCAGCCGGTCGGGGTCCTGCTCCTTGGACTCCAGCTCCTCGATGACCGTGAGCTGGCGCTCGACCAGGCCGAGGGTGCGCAGCGACAGGGAGACCGAGGTGGTGGACATGATGCGGCGGTGCTCCTCCAGCCCCGCCCGCAGCTCCTTGAGCTCCTGCTCCAGTGCCTCGCGGCCGGAGGTCAGCGCCTCGTTGCGGCCGATGAGGCGGCGCCGGTCGGCGTCGAGGCCGGCGATCCGCGTGTGCAGGGACACCGTCTGGTCCCGGACCGCGTTCAGGTGGCGGACGACCTCGGCGAACTCGTCGTTGCGGCCCGTGAAGCGGACCGGTTCGACCGAGCCCTCCGGCGTGGCCAGCCGCTCGGCGCCGCGGCGCAGCACCGACAGGGGCCGGGTGAGCGAGCGGGCAACGGCCGTGGAGACGCCGACCACGAAGAGGAACAGTGCGCCGAGCACGCCGACCAGCAGTTCCAGCCGGGTCACGTCGTCGTCCCGCAGGGTGGCGAGCGCGGTGGCCCGCTGCCCGGCGAGGGTGGCCTCGACGGAGCGCATCCGCTCGATCCGGGCGGTGAGCGGGGGGCTGACGGCGGCGCCGTCGAGCTTGCGGTCGGCGGAGCTGAGGGTGGGCCGGTCGGTGAGCCGCTTGAGCAGGTCGTCGGCCGTCTTGACCTCGGGGCCGGTGACGGTGGCGGCGAGGGTCTGGCGTACGTCGGGGCGGGCGATCCGCGCGAAGTCTTCGAGGGCCGCCTGCTCCCGTACGCGGGCGCGCTGGGCGGCGGCGGTGAGCTCGTCCACGACCGCCGAGTTGGGGGGCTGCTCGCCGCGGGGGACGGCCAGCGCGGCGAGCAGCAGTCCACGGGTGGCCGAGGCCTGTTCGACGGCCTGGCCGAGGGGGGCCAGCGGGCGGGTGGTGACGAGGGCGTCGCCGGCCCTGGGCGGGGTGAGCACGGCGAGCCGGTCGCCCGGGGCGAGCACCTGCGCGATGACGCCCGCGTACGTCTGGTGGGCGGCGAGGGCGCTGCCCTTGCCGTCGACGGCCTCGGTGCGGACGGCCCGGACGCGGCCGATGGCCTCGGCGAGCGGCTCGTCGGCCTCGGCCCGGATCTCGTCGAGCTGCCGGTCGGTGAGGGCGATGCGCTCCTGGACGGGCGCCTTGGCCTGTCCGCCGGGGCGGCCCTTGGCCACGTACTCGACGACGGCGTCGCGCTCGTCGCCGAGGAGGTGGGCGAGCGTGAGGGTGTGCTGGGTCTGCTCGGCGAGGGTGACCAGTTGCTGGGAGTCGTTCAGCTCCCGTGTCGCGGACACCACGGCGGGCGCGCCGGCCGCGAGGACGGTGAGGCCGGCGACGGCCACGCCGACGACCAGCCTGCTGCGCACGCGGACACGGGGTCCTGCGGGGGCGGGTCCGTCGGTGGCGGTGCCGTTCTTCCGAGACCGCTTCTTCTGCACCGGTGCTCGCAATCCTGTACGTGTGCTCGTGCTCGTCTACTCGTGTGGCCGAGGTAACGGCCGGTCAACAAGTAAACGCCCCCTGCCCCCTCGTACCGCCTCAGACCTTCGCAGTGTGTTGGGGAGAGAGCCTGACATCGCCCACCCGGCCACTCGAACGAGTGAACATCACGGATGAGTTGGCGACCAACTCGGCGGGGTGGCGTCAGGGCGCGGCCGTGGACGGGTGGTTGAAAGATCGATGGGGGCTTTGGCAGTATGCCCGCCCGCACGTCCGCAGGGCCCGGGGCGGGGCCCGCCCCGCGCCTTCCGCTTTGGTACGGACCTGACCTGTCCGCGATGGGCGCGGCGGGCAGAATGTACGCATGCGCATCGACCTCGCCTCGGCCCCCGGCAACCCGGAACGCCCCAACGAGGACTGGCTGTCGGCGGCGATACCGGCGGTGGGGGGCGGGGTCCTGGTCGCCCTGGACGGGGTGACCCCGCCGCCCGGCGAGGTGGGCTGCACGCACGGCGTGCCGTGGTTCGCGGCGCGGCTCGGCGGCCGATTGACCGAACTGTCCGGATCGCGGCGGGACATGCCGCTGGACCGGATCCTCGCGGAGTCGATCCGCGACACGGCCGACGCCCACCGTCAAACCTGTGACCTTTCTCACGTGCGCACTCCGCAGGCGACGGTGGTGCTGGTGCGCTGGGACGAGGCGTACGTGGAGCACCTCGTCCTCTCGGATTCCGTCCTCCTCCTCCAGGATTCCGAGGGCGCGGTGACGGCCGTGCTCGACGACCGGCTCGACCGGATCCCCCGCGCGCTGTTGCGCACCACCGCCTCGGCGGACGCGCTGCGCAACAGGGAGGGCGGTTTCTTCACGGCGGCCGCGGATCCGGCGGTGGCGGCGCGGGCGGTGACCGGCCGGGTCCCGCGCGAGCGGGTGCGGGCGCTGGCCGCGCTCACCGACGGGGCGAGCCGGTGGACGGACACCTTCCGGGAGGGCGACTGGGCCGAGTGCCTGGCGGTGCTGCGGAAGGAGGGCGCGCAGGGGCTGATCGGCCGGGTGCGCGCCCTGGAGTCGGATCCGCAGCGCACCCCGGTCCGCGGCAAGCGCCACGACGACGCCTCGGCGGCCTACGCGGAGCTGTAGCGCGGGCGGCGGCACGGGCGCCGGCCGCGGCGGGAACGGTGTGTGAGCGATGCGGGCGCCGGGGCCGGGGCCTGCTAGTCCTCGCCCTGGTTCAACTGGTTGAGGAGCCTGGCCAGTTCCGCGACCTCGCCGCGGTCCCAGTCGGCGAGCTTGCGCATGTACTGCTCGCGCCGGGCGCCGCGGACGCGCAGGAAGCGCTCCCGGCCCTCCTCCGTGAGCCCGACCAGGAAGGCCCGGCCGTCCGCGGGGTCGGGTTCGCGGGCCACCAGCCCGAGCACCTCCAGGGCGCGCAGCTGCCGGCTCATGGTGGCCTTGCCGACCCCGAAGTAGGCGGCGAGGTCGGTGGCCCGCTGCCGGCCGGCCGCCTCCAGGCGGACGAGCAGGCCGTACGCGGCGGGCTCCAGCTCGGGGTGCAGTGCGCGCGCCATCTCCCCGGAGGAGGCGCGGGCCCGCCGGAGGAAGACGGACAGCTCCCGCTCCAGGGCAAGGAACTCCTGGTCTTCGCTCCCGTGCACGTTCCGCTCCCGCTGTGTCTGTGTCTGAGGTGGGTTCCCGAGAGCTCCAGTATTTCGCAGCGGGTACGGCGGCGGCCCGGGACCCCGCCGCAGCGGGAGCCCGGGCCGCCCCGGGGGTCAGGCCGCGGTGGCCACCGCCTGGGCCCCGGCCTTCGCCAGCGCCAGTTCCAGGACCTGGCGCACGTCCGTCACAGGGTGCACCTCAAGCCCCTCCAGCACCTCGGACGGGACGTCGTCGAGGTCGGCCTCGTTCCGCTTCGGGATGATCACGGTGGTCAGGCCGGCCCGGTGCGCGGCGAGCAGCTTCTGCTTGACGCCGCCGATCGGCAGGACCCGTCCGGTCAGCGAGACCTCGCCGGTCATCGCCACGTCCGTGCGGACCTGCCGCCCGGACAGCAGCGAGGCGAGTGCGGTGGTCATGGTGATGCCCGCGCTCGGGCCGTCCTTGGGGACCGCGCCCGCCGGGAAGTGGATGTGCACGCCCCGGTCCTTCAGGTCGGCGACGGGAAGCTCCAGCTCGGCGCCGTGCGAGCGCAGGAAGCTGAGCGCGATCTGCGCGGACTCCTTCATCACGTCGCCGAGCTGGCCGGTCAGGGTGAGCCCTGCCGCCCCGGTCTCCGGGTCGGCCAGCGAGGCCTCGACGAAGAGCACGTCCCCGCCGGCGCCGGTCACCGCGAGGCCGGTGGCCACGCCGGGGACGGCGGTGCGCCGCTCCGCCGGGTCCTGCGCGGACTCGGGGACGTGGTGCGGCCGGCCGATGAGGGGGCGCAGCTCGTCGGCGCCGATCCGGAAGGGCAGCTCCTGCTCGCCCAGTTCGTGCTGCGAGGCCACCTTGCGCAGCAGCCGCGCGATGGAGCGCTCCAGGGTGCGCACGCCGGCTTCGCGGGTGTACTCCCCGGCCAGCTTGCGCAGGGCGTCCTCCTCCAGGACCACCTCGTCGGCGGCCAGGCCGGCCCGCTCCAGCTGGCGGGGCAGCAGGTGGTCGCGGGCGATGACGATCTTCTCGTCCTCGGTGTACCCGTCGAGGCGGACGAGGTCCATGCGGTCCGCGAGGGCCTCCGGGATGGCCTCCAGCACATTGGCGGTGGCGAGGAAGACCACGTCGCTGAGGTCGAGCTCCACCTCCAGGTAGTGGTCGCGGAAGGTGTGGTTCTGGGCCGGGTCCAGGACTTCCAGCAGGGCGGCGGCCGGGTCCCCGCGGAAGTCGGAGCCGACCTTGTCGATCTCGTCGAGGAGCACCACCGGGTTCATGGACCCGGCCTCCTTGATGGCGCGGACGATCCGGCCGGGCAGGGCCCCAACGTACGTCCGGCGGTGGCCGCGGATCTCGGCCTCGTCCCGTACGCCGCCGAGGGCGACCCGGACGAACTTGCGGCCCATGGCGTGCGCGACGGACTCCCCGAGGGAGGTCTTGCCCACACCGGGCGGCCCGACGAGCGCGAGCACGGCTCCGCCGCGGCGGCCGCCGACGACGCCCATGCCCCGCTCGGAGCGGCGCTTGCGGACGGCGAGGTACTCGGTGATGCGGTCCTTGACGTCGCTCAGCCCGGCGTGCTCGGCGTCGAGGACGGCCCGGGCGCCGCGGATGTCGTACGCGTCCTCGGTCCGCTCGTTCCACGGCAGCTCCAGCACCGTGTCCAGCCAGGTCCGGATCCAGGAGCCCTCGGGGGACTGGTCGCTGGCCCGCTCCAGCTTCTCGACCTCCTTGAGGGCGGCTTCGCGCACCTTCTCGGGGAGGTCGGCGGCCTCGACGCGGGCGCGGTAGTCGTCGGACTCCTCGCCCTCCTTCTCCCCGTTCAGCTCGCGCAGCTCCTTGCGGACGGCCTCCAGCTGACGGCGCAGCAGGAACTCGCGCTGCTGCTTGTCGACGCCGTCCTGGACGTCCTTGGCGATGGACTCGGCGACGTCCTGCTCGGCGAGGTGGTCGCGGAGCCACTTGATGGCGAGCCTGAGCCGCGCGACGGGATCGGCGGTCTCCAGCAGCTCCACCTTCTGGGCCACCGTCAGGAACGGCGAGTAGCCGGAGTTGTCGGCGAGGGCGGACACGCCTTCGATCTGCTGGACCCGGTCCACGACCTGCCAGGCGCCGCGCTTCTTGAGCCAGCTGGTGGCGAGGGCCTTGTACTCCTTGACGAGTTCGGCCACGGCCCCGGGCAGCGGCTCGGCGAGCTTTTCGTCCACGCTCTCGCCCTCGACCCAGAGCGCGGCGCCGGGACCGGTGGTGCCGGCGCCGATGCGGACGCGGCCGACACCGCGGATGAGCGCCCCGGGGTCCCCGTCGGAGAGCCGCCCCACCTGTTCGACGGTTCCGAGCACACCGGTGCCCGCGTACTTCCCGTCGACCCGCGGTACGAGCAGCACCCGGGGCTTCCCGCTCCCGCCCGCCGCCTGGGCGGCCTCGACGGCCCCCCGCACCTCGGCGTCGGACAGTTCGAGCGGGACGACCATCCCGGGCAGCACGACCTCGTCGTCGAGCGGCAGCACGGGCAGGGTGAGCGTTACGGACGTCGAAGCCATGATCTTCCCTCCGGCAGTCAAGTTGAGCTATGCCGACTCAATGCATGTGCGCCGCCCGTTGTTCCCCAACCCCCGTTCGCCTCCGGCGAACACGCCGTCAGACGCCGACGGCTCCGTCGATCCGCTCGCGCAGCAGGTCGGCGTGGCCGTTGTGGCGGGCGTACTCCTCGATCAGGTGGACCAGCACCCAGCGCAGGGAGACCCGCCCGCGCCACGCGTCCTCGCCCTCGACGTCGAGGTGCGGGGCGTCCGCGACGAAGGCGTCGGCGAAGGCCACTTCGCAGCGCCAGGCCCGCCACGCCTGCGCGACCGCGTCCGGGCCGGCCTGTGCGCGGTCGAAGTCCCCGTCCGGGTCGGCCTCGGAGGAGAACAGCGCCGGCGCGTCCTCCCCGGCGAGGACGCGCCGGAACCACCGGCGTTCCACGTCCGCGAGGTGGCGGACCAGGCCGAGCAGCGACAGCGTGGAAGGCTCCACGGAGCGCAGCGCGAGGTCCGCGCCCTCCAGGCCCGCGCACTTCAGCTCCAGCGTGGCGCGCTGGGCGCCGAGGAACCCGGCCAGCATGCGCCGCTCCTCGCCCGTGGCGGGGACGTCGAACTCCCGCTCGGTGGTGGTGCCGGGGAAGAACCCGGCCCTCCGGCCGGTCACCGCGGGGAGCTCCGGGTCCATGGCCCACTCGGTCCAGGAGCCGTCGTAGACCGCCAGGTGCGTGTAGCCGGCGAGGGTGGCGCCGAGGGCGAGGACGCACGCCGTCACTCCCGAACCGCAGCTGAAGTACAGCTTCTCGCGGTCCGCGGCCAACGCGGCGAAGGCCTGGCGGAGTTCCCCGGCGGGCCTCATCAGGCCTCCCTCGCGCCGGAGTTCCCCGAAGGGCAGGTTGAGCGCGCCCGGCATGTGGCCGCCGCGCAGTCCCGGACGGGGCTCGGGGGCGGTTCCGGCGAAGCGTTCGCGGGTCCGGGCGTCGAGTACGGCTGCGGCCGGATCCGCCAGGGCGGCGCGGACGACGGCGCTGTCCACCAGCAGCCCGGGGCGGGGCCGGGCGGTGAAGGAGCCGGGCGGGCCGGCGTAGGCGGCGGCGGTGGTCTCGACGTCCAGCCCCGCCGCGACCCAGGCGGGCAGCCCGCCGTCGAGGACGGCGGCCCGGTCGAAGCCCATGGCGCGCAGCATCCACCAGGCGCGGGCGCTGGAGTGGATGCCGGCGCCGTCGTAGACGACGACGGTGCTGGTGTCGTCGATGCCCAGGGCGCGCACCGCTTCGGCGAACCGCTCGGGCGCGGGCATGGTGTGCGGGGCGGGGGCCTCGTGGTCGGAGAGGTCGCCGTCGAGGTCGAAGGGCCGCGCCCCCGGGATCCGCAGGGCCGCACCGCGGTGGGCGCCGACGGAGGCGTCCAGCACGACGAGCCCGGCCGCGCCGAGCCGGTCCCCCAGCCACCGCACGTCGACCAGCGGCCCCGGCAGGGCTCCCGTGTTCCCGTTGTCGTTCCTGGTCATTGCGGCGCGCCCCCCGGAGCCTGGTACGTGATCGGTGGCGTCATCCTGCCCCACCGCTCACCCCGGGGGGCAGTGGCCCGGTCGGGCGAAGACGGCGATCCGGGCGCCCCGGGCCGGTGTCAGGGAGCAGAGCTCGAAGCGGGAGGCCAGGGTCTGGCGTTTGACCGCCTCCGCGGGGGTGCGGTCGCGGGGCTGGTCCGGCGGGTCGAGGAGGGCCACCACCCGGGGCGCGTCCGCGAGGCGGGCCCATATGCGGTCCGGGGGGAGCTCGGTGCCCTGGAGGGTGTGCGAGGCCGCCGGGGTGCGGTCCAGGGCCAGGTCGTCCAGGCCCCCGTACACGTCCGGGGAGGACAGCAGCCATTCGCGCCGCCGCGCCGGCAGGAACAGCACGGCGTCCCCGGGCGCGGCCCGCTCCCGGACCGCGGCGGCCACCGCGAGGACGTCGTCCTTGCGGCTCTCGGGCGTCCGCAGCCACGCCGACCACCACCCGCAGGCCACGGCCACCGCCCCGACCGCCGCCCAGGCCCCCCACCGCCGCGGCCCGGGCAGCCGGAGCTCCGACAGCCGGGCCCCCGCCAGCAGGGCGAGCCCGGCCAGTGCGTAGAGCACGTACCGGTCGACGTACCAGGGGTGGACCAGCGAGACCGCCATCAGCAGCCCGGGCGGCAGCAGGGCCAGCGGGAGGGCCACCTCCACCAGCTCGCGCTCCGCCGCCCCGCGCGCGAGCAGCAGCGCCAGGCCCGCCACCACCGCGTACGCCGCCCAGTCCTGCCAGCTCGGCCGCCCGAGCCAGCCGAGCTGCTGCCCGGCCTGCCCGGCGGTGACCACGGCCAGCGGCAGCAGCAGGGCGGCCACGACCGCGGCGCTGCGGCGCCAGCCCCGCGAGCGGCGGCCCCGGAAGGCGTGCGCGAGCAGGGCGAGGGCGGCGAACTCGTGGAGCCAGCAGCCCAGCAGCAGCACCACGGTGTAGGCCGTCCACCGCTCGCCCAGCATCAGGTACGTGGCCCACACCACCGCGGCCGCGACCAGGGCGTACGAGCGCCCCTCCTGGGCGTACATCTGCACGGGCGGCAGCAGGGCGTACGCGGCGCCCGCGCACAGCGCCGCCCGCTCCCCCGCGAGCCGCCGGGCGGTGGCGGCCACGCCGGCCGCGGCCAGGGCGGTGGCGGCGACGGAGGGCAGGCGCAGCGTCCACAGGCCGTCCCCGCCGACGAGGAAGACGGCGTGCATGAGGAGGTAGTACAGCCCGTGCACGGCGTCGACCTGGCCCAGCAGCTCGCCGATGCCGCCGAGCGGCCGGTGCGCCACCTGCCAGGTGACGGACTCGTCGCGCCACATGCTGCCCCCGCGGCGCAGGCCCCAGAGGCCGAGGAGCACGGCGAGCAGCGGCGGCAGCCAGCGCCAGGCGGCGGTGCGGCGGATGTCGTCCTCCTGGTGCTTTCCGTACGGGGGGTGCCGACTCCATACTCGGGGGTCGGCCCGAGGACCCGTGGGGGTGGGGTGTGCGCGCGGTGCGAGGAGTGGTGGCGGCATTGCTGGGCGCGGTGGTGCTCGGCGGCTGCGGTGCGGGCCCGGGCGGCGGCGGGTCCGGCTCCCCGGAGACGGCCGCGGCGGCCGTGAGCCCGTCGGCGCCGCCCGGCTCCGCGGCCCCGGCCGGCACGGCTGCGGCGCCCGGCCCGACGGGGGCGCCGCCCGCGAGCCCGTCGCCCACGGCTTCCGTCCCGGGGCCGGCCCCGTCCCCGGCTCCGTCCTCCGCGGGGGAACGCCTGGTCACGGTCACCCGCAGCGGCGGCTTCGCGGGCCGGACGCACACGCTGCTGATCAGGGGCGACGGCTCGTGGACCCGGCTGGACGGGCAGGGCGGCCCCGAGGGGAGCGGGAAGCTGGCGCCGGACCGGCTCGCGGGGCTGCGCGCCGCGCTCGCGGCGGCGGACTTCCCGCACCTGCCGCGGGTGGTGCGCGGCGGTCCGACGGTGTTCGACGGGTTCACGTACGCGTTCGTGCACGGCGGCTTCGAGGTGGCCACCGCCGACGGGTCGGTCCCGCCGGGCCTGCAGAAGGTGCTGGCGGCGCTGCCCCCGTTCGAGAGCGGCTGAGGGCCCGCGGCGGGCGGCGTTCTGTAGGAGGCCCACAAACCGCGGGCGGCGACCGGCCCCGCCGCGTGGCGGGCGCCGTCCCCCGGGGGCGGCCGGGCACCCGGCATGGCCCGTCATATCCCCATTCCCGACGGAATCGGAATCATCGGTTCCGCCGCCTGGCCTGTCCGAACCCCGCATAGCCGCAGGCCGGTGGCTCCTCTACGCTGCACCCCATTACGCGGATCTTCAGGGGCGGAAATGGAACAGACACACACCACCCACAGCGGGGCCGCGGCCACTCCCGGCGCTCAGCGGCGCGTGCTCGTGGTCGAGGACGACCGCACCATCGCCGACGCCATCGCGGCCCGGCTGCGCGCCGAGGGCTTCCAGGTCCAGGCGGCCTTCGACGGCCCCGCGGCCGTGGCGGCGGCCGAGAGCTGGCAGCCCGAGCTGCTGGTCCTCGACGTGATGCTGCCCGGCTTCGACGGGCTGGAGGTCTGCCGCCGGGTCCAGGCGCAGCGGCCGGTGCCGGTGCTCATGCTCACCGCCCGCGACGACGAGACGGACATGCTGGTCGGGCTCGGGGTCGGCGCGGACGACTACATGACGAAGCCGTTCTCGATGCGCGAGCTGGCCGCGCGGGTCCACGTCCTGCTGCGGCGGGTGGAGCGGGCGACGCTCGCGGCGCACGCCCCGCGCGGGGCGACGCTGCGCCTGGGCGACCTGGAGATCGACCACGCCCAGCGCCGGGTCCGGGTCCAGTCCGAGGACGTGCACCTGACACCGACCGAGTTCGACCTGCTGGTGTGCCTGGCCGGGACCCCGCGGGCGGTGCTCTCCCGGGAGCAGCTGCTGGCCGAGGTGTGGGACTGGGCCGACGCGTCCGGGACCCGTACGGTCGACAGCCACATCAAGGCCTTGCGCCGCAAGATCGGGGCGGAGCGGATCCGTACGGTCCACGGCGTCGGGTACGCCCTGGAGACCCCGGCCCAGGCATGAGCCGCGGCATGAGCCCCGGCACGGGCGGCCCGTCGCGGCCCCGGGCCGCCCACCAGCTGCGGCCGTACTCGCCCTTCTCGATCAAGACCAAGCTGGGCACGCTGGTCGTGGTCTCGGTCTTCATCACCACGGGGCTGCTGATGGTGGCCCTGCGCACCGACACCGAGCTGCGGTTCATCACCGTCTTCTCGGTGATCGCGTCGATGCTGATCACGCAGTTCGTCGCGCACGGCCTGACGGCGCCGCTGGACGAGATGACGACGGTGGCCCGGTCGATATCCCACGGGGACTTCACCCGCCGGGTCCGCGGGGCGGACCGCCGCGACGAGCTGGGCGACCTGGCCGCCACCATCAACCTGATGGCCGACGACCTGGAGGCGGTGGACCGGCACCGCAGGGAGCTGGTCGCCAACGTCTCGCACGAGCTGCGCACGCCCATCGCGGCCCTGCGGGCGGTGCTGGAGAACGTGGTGGACGGCGTCTCGGCCGCCGACCCGGAGACCATGCGGACGATGCTGAAGCAGACCGAGCGGCTGGGGCGGCTGGTCGAGACGCTGCTGGACCTGTCCCGGGTGGACAACGGGGTGGTGCCGCTGAAGGCCCGCCGCTTCGAGGTGTGGCCGTACCTGTCGGGCGTGCTGAAGGAGTCGGGCCTCGCCGCCGCCGGCCGGCCTGGTCTGGCCTCCGGCTCGGGCGGGCACACCCGCAACGACGTGCACCTGCACCTGGACGTGTTCCCCTCCGGGCTGACCGCCTACGCGGACGCCGAGCGCCTCCACCAGGTGGTGGCGAACCTGATCGACAACGCGGTCAAGCACAGCCCGCCGCACGGCCGGGTCACGGTCCGGGCCCGCGCGGGCGAAACGCCGGGGAGCCTGGCGCTGGAGGTACGGGACGAGGGCCCCGGCATCCCCGAGGCCGAGCGGCACCGGGTCTTCGAACGGTTCAACCGCGGCAGCTCCCACGGGGGCGACGGGGGCACCGGGCTGGGCCTGGCCATCGCCCGCTGGGCCGTGGGCCTGCACGGAGGGGATATCGGAGTGGCCGAATCGTCACGGGGCTGCCGCATCCTCGTCACGCTTCCGGGCAGCTCACAGGCGCCACATTGACGTAGGGTTCGACTGGGAAGGACATGATCTCGGCCACACGTGCCCGGGGTCCGTCAGGGGTGCGAAGCCATGGGGGCCGCAACCTCGGTGCCGCCTACCCGAACCTGGCTGGTTTCCCGCCATTCCGCGCGGCGAAACCCGCCGTTCGGTGTGACCTACATGACGGAAGTCCCGCCCGGTCTGCATCTCCCCCCCGGGGAGGCGTAGCCTTTATTCCCGCTGTCCATACCTTGTGAAGCGGAAGAGGGCGGTTGCCGCCGTGTCGCCACAGTCCCCCAGTAACCCGACCACCACGACCGAAGCAGCAGAGGGCGGGAAGACCCCTGCCTCGGGCTTCGGCGCGAATGAGTGGCTCGTCGACGAGATCTATCAGCAGTACCTCCAGGACCCGAACTCGGTCGACCGGGCCTGGTGGGACTTCTTCGCCGACTACAAGCCGGGCGGCGCTGCCGCTCCCGCGAAGGCCGAAGAGCCGAAGAAGTCCCCGATGACGGATGGCGCCTCCGCACAGGCCGCCACGACCGTCACCCAGGCCCCGCAGGTCTCCGACGCTGCCGCCACGGGGGCGGCGAGCGCCGTGCAAGCCCCGACTGCCGCGCCCACTCCTGTGTCAGCTCCTGCCCCTGCTCCTGCCACCCCCTCTGGTGCCCCTGCTGTGACTGTCACCTCCCAGGCCCCGGCCGCCGCACCGGCCGCGCCCGCCTCTCAGGCCCCGGCCGCTCCCGCCACCGCAGCGCCGAAGCAGGCCGCGCCCGCCACCGAGGCCCCCGCGGGCCCCGAGCTGGTGACGCTCCGCGGCCCGGCCGCCGCCGTGGCGAAGAACATGAACGCCTCCCTGGACGTACCGACGGCCACGTCCGTGCGCGCCGTCCCGGTGAAGCTGCTGTTCGACAACCGCATCGTCATCAACAACCACCTCAAGCGCGCCCGGGGCGGGAAGATCTCCTTCACCCACCTCATCGGCTACGCGATGGTGCAGGCCATCAAGGCCATGCCGTCCATGAACCACTCCTTCGCGGAGAAGGACGGCAAGCCGACCCTGGTCAAGCCGGAGCACGTGAACTTCGGCCTCGCGATCGACCTGGTGAAGCCGAACGGCGACCGCCAGCTCGTCGTCGCCGGCATCAAGAAGGCCGAGACCCTCAACTTCTTCGAGTTCTGGCAGGCGTACGAGGACATCGTCCGCCGCGCCCGCGTCGGCAAGCTGACGATGGACGACTTCACCGGCGTCACCGTCTCGCTGACCAACCCCGGCGGCCTGGGCACCGTCCACTCCGTGCCCCGCCTGATGCCCGGACAGTCCGTCATCATGGGCGTCGGCTCCATGGACTACCCGGCCGAGTTCCAGGGCACCTCGCAGGACACCCTGAACAAGCTGGGCATCTCCAAGGTCATGACCCTGACCTCGACCTACGACCACCGGGTCATCCAGGGCGCGGCCTCCGGCGAGTTCCTGCGCATCGTCGCCAACCTGCTGCTCGGCGAGGACGGCTTCTACGACGGCGTCTTCGAGTCGCTGCGCATCCCGTACGAGCCGGTCCGCTGGAACCGCGACATCGACGCCTCGCACGACGACGACGTGACGAAGGCCGCCCGCGTCTTCGAGCTGATCCACTCCTACCGGGTCCGCGGCCACGTCATGGCCGACACCGACCCGCTGGAGTACAAGCAGCGCAAGCACCCCGACCTCGACATCACCGAGCACGGCCTCACCCTGTGGGACCTGGAGCGCGAGTTCGCGGTCGGCGGCTTCGCCGGCAAGTCGATGATGAAGCTGCGCGACATCCTCGGCGTGCTGCGCGACTCGTACTGCCGCACCACCGGCGTCGAGTTCATGCACATCCAGGACCCCAAGCAGCGCAAGTGGATCCAGGACCGCATCGAGCGCCCGCACTCCAAGCCGGAGCGCGAGGAACAGCTGCGCATCCTGCGCCGGCTGAACGCGGCGGAGGCCTTCGAGACCTTCCTGCAGACGAAGTACGTCGGCCAGAAGCGCTTCTCGCTGGAGGGCGGCGAGTCCGTCATCCCGCTGCTCGACGCCGTCATCGACTCGGCCGCCGAGGCCCGCCTCGAAGAGGTCGTCATCGGCATGGCCCACCGCGGCCGCCTGAACGTGCTCGCGAACATCGTCGGCAAGTCGTACGCGCAGATCTTCCGCGAGTTCGAGGGCAACCTCGACCCGAAGTCCATGCACGGCTCCGGCGACGTCAAGTACCACCTGGGCGCCGAGGGCACCTTCACCGGCCTCGACGGCGAGCAGATCAAGGTCTCGCTCGTCGCGAACCCCTCCCACCTGGAGGCGGTCGACCCGGTCCTGGAGGGTGTCGCCCGCGCCAAGCAGGACATCATCAACAAGGGCGGCACGGACTTCACCGTCCTGCCCGTCGCGCTGCACGGTGACGCGGCCTTCGCCGGCCAGGGAGTCGTCGCCGAGACGCTCAACATGTCGCAGCTGCGCGGCTACCGCACCGGCGGCACCGTCCACGTCGTGATCAACAACCAGGTCGGCTTCACCGCCGCCCCGGAGTCCTCGCGTTCCTCGATGTACGCGACCGACGTGGCCCGCATGATCGAGGCGCCGATCTTCCACGTGAACGGTGACGACCCGGAGGCCGTGGTCCGCGTCGCGCGGCTCGCCTTCGAGTTCCGCCAGGCGTTCAACAAGGACGTGGTCATCGACCTCATCTGCTACCGCCGCCGCGGCCACAACGAGTCCGACAACCCGGCCTTCACGCAGCCGCTGATGTACGACCTGATCGACAAGAAGCGCTCGGTGCGCAAGCTCTACACCGAGTCCCTCATCGGTCGCGGCGACATCACGCTCGAAGAGGCCGAGCAGGCGCTCCAGGACTTCCAGGGCCAGCTGGAGAAGGTCTTCGCGGAGGTCCGCGAGGCCGCCACGCAGCCCGCGGTCGCCCCGCCGGTCGCCCCGGCCGGCCAGGCCGAGTTCCCGGTGCCCGTGGACACCGCGGTCTCCCCGGAGGTCGTCAAGCGGATCGCCGAGTCGCAGGTCAACATCCCCGACCACGTCACCGTCCACCCGCGTCTGCTGCCGCAGCTGCAGCGCCGCGCGGCGATGATCGACGAGGGCACCATCGACTGGGGCATGGGCGAGACCCTGGCCTTCGGCTCGCTGCTGATGGAGGGCACCCCGGTCCGGCTGTCGGGCCAGGACTCCCGCCGCGGCACCTTCGGCCAGCGCCACGCGGTGCTGATCGACCGGGAGACCGGCGAGGACCACACCCCGCTGCAGTACCTGTCGGACGACCAGGCCCGGTTCAACGTCTACGACTCGCTGCTCTCCGAGTACGCGGCCATGGGCTTCGAGTACGGCTACTCGCTGGCCCGTCCGGACGCGCTGGTCCTGTGGGAGGCCCAGTTCGGTGACTTCGTCAACGGCGCGCAGACCGTCGTCGACGAGTTCATCTCCTCGGCCGAGCAGAAGTGGGGCCAGACCTCCGGCGTCACGCTGCTGCTGCCGCACGGCTACGAGGGCCAGGGCCCGGACCACAGCTCCGCCCGCCCCGAGCGCTTCCTCCAGCTGTGCGCGCAGAACAACATGACGGTCGCCATGCCGACCCTGCCGTCGAACTACTTCCACCTGCTGCGCTGGCAGGTCCACAACCCGCACCACAAGCCGCTCATCGTCTTCACCCCGAAGTCGATGCTGCGTCTGAAGGCGGCGGCGTCGAAGGCCGAGGAGTTCACGAGCGGTTCGTTCCGCCCGGTCATCGGCGACTCCACGGTGGACCCGAACGCGGTGCGCAAGGTCGTCTTCTGCGCGGGCAAGGTCTACTACGACCTGGAGGCCGAGCGGCAGAAGCGCGGTATCACCGACACGGCGATCATCCGCATCGAGCGGCTGTACCCGCTGCCGGGTGCCGAGCTCCAGGCGGAGATCGCCAAGTTCCCGAACGCGGCCAAGTACATCTGGGCGCAGGAGGAGCCGGCGAACCAGGGCGCGTGGCCGTTCATCGCGCTGAACCTGATCGACCACCTCGACCTGGCGGTCGGCGCGGACATCCCGTCGGGCGAGCGCCTGCGGCGCATCTCGCGCCCGCACGGCTCCTCCCCGGCGGTGGGCTCCGCGAAGCGCCACCAGGCGGAGCAGCAACTGCTGCTCAACGAGGTCTTCGACGCCTAGTCGTTGCGCTGAGCCGAACAGCCGAAGGCCCGCCGGCGCATCGAGCGGGACTTGCACGACGGGGCGCAGCAGCGCCTGGTCGCCCTCGCCATGAACCTCG
>NZ_JBEXRC010000022.1:0-121381 GCF_040612915.1 Streptomyces sp. NPDC006326
GGTGGGCCGGGCCGTCAAGGGCGCTCCTTCGTCGCGTCGCTTCGCGATGGCCTGCAGCCCCCCTTGACCGCCCGGCCCGCCCCGGAAAGACAAAGACTGCCGGGAAGCCCCCGGGGAATGGCCGGGGGTACGGGTTCGGAGCGGGCCCGTCGGCGATGCCGGGGCCGTTTCCCGCCGCCGGTTCTTCGTTCGGGGCCGACCGCCCTCCTGTTCCGGGTTCAGCCCGGGTCAAGCTGCAGATGGCGACGATGAGATGACCATCGGGGGCCGACCGGGGCCACCAGCGCCTCAGATCGCTACGCGCTCCTCCCGGCTTGGCGTCCGACGACCGTCCGTGGCCGCTGTGGGGGCCGGCCCGCGAGACGTGCAGGTGGGGTGGGGACACTGCGGTGGTGAGTCGAGGATGAGCGGTCACCGCCGCGTCCGTTCGCGATCCCGCGAGGATCCGCGAGCCGAGACGAACTTCCGGAGTGGCACCACCCCGCCACAGGACGCTCCCGGGCAACGACACCGAAGCCGGCGGAGCCCGCCCCGGCCGCAGGCCGGCCCCGGGCAGCGACACCACGCCCGGCGGAGCCCCCGGGGCGCTAGGCCAGGGCCTCCCGCCACGTGGCCACCGCCGACGCGGAGACCGGGGCCGACCAGCCCGAGGGCCTGGCCGCGCCTCCGATGTGGAAGCCGTCCACCCCCGCCCCGAGCAGCACCGGCAGGTGCGACAGCTCCAGCCCCCCGCCCACCAGCAGCCGCGCCCCGTACCCCGGCTCCCCCCGCCGCCCCGCCTCGGCCACCAGCACCGGCAGCCCCGCCCCGACCCCCTCCGCCGACCCGGCCGTCAGGTAGGTGTCCAGCCCCGGCAGCTCCGCGAGGGACTTCCGCAGCTGGTCCCGGTCCGCCGCCCGGTCGATCGCCCGGTGGAAGGTCCACCGGCAGCCCCCCAGCTCCCCCAGCACCGCCTCGATCGCCGCCAGGTCGGCCGCGCCGTCCGGCTTCAGGAACCCGAGGACGAACTCCTCCGCCCCCTCCGCCCGCAGCTCCCGCGCCTGCTCGACGAGGAGGTCGACGGGACCGGCGGCGAACCCGTCCGTCCTGCGGAGCATCACGCGCAGCGGGATGTCGACCGCCGCCCTGACCGCCGCGAAGGTCTCGCGCGACGGGGTGAGCCCGTCGGCGGCCATGTCGGTGACCAGTTCAAGACGGTCCGCCCCACCCGCCTGGGCCGCGACCGCGTCCTCCACGTCGAGGGCGATCACCTCCAGGACTGCACGGTTGCTCATGGGCCCCACTCCTCCGGAAAGCTGCTGGTACGAAAAATAGGTCTAGTCCAATATTTAGAGTACGGGCCCCTGCCCACCCACCACCAGCACAATCACGCCGCCCGCAGAATGTGCCCATGGACACCGCGACCGCAGACCTCCGCGCCCGCTGGGCCGCCACCACCGCCGCCGCCGGCGCCGACCCCGGCCTCGACCCCGCCCCCTACGCCGACCGGCTCCTCACCGCCTGGGCCGAGCCCCAGCGCCGGTACCACACCACCGCCCACCTGGCGGACGTCCTCGCCCGGATCGACGTCCTCGCCCCGCACGCCGCCGACCCCGCCGCCGTCGAACTCGCCGCCTGGTTCCACGACGCCGTCTACCGCCCCGACCGCTCCGAGAACGAGGAGCGCAGCGCCGCCCTCGCCGAGCGGGCCCTGCCCGAACTCGGCATCGACGCGGCCCGCACCGCCGAGGTGGCCCGCCTCGTACGGCTCACCGTCACCCACGACCCCGCCTCCGGCGACACCAACGGCGAGGTGCTGTGCGACGCGGACCTGGCCGTCCTGGCGGGTGGCCCGGAGGCGTACGCCGCGTACACCGCCGCCGTCCGCGCCGAGTACGGCTTCGTCCCCGACGACGCCTTCCGTACCGGCCGGGCCGCCGTCCTGCGCCAGCTGCTGGACCTGCCCCGCCTCTTCCGGACCCCGCACGGCACCGCCCACTGGGAGGCCCCGGCCCGGCACAACCTGGCCGCGGAGCTCGCACGCCTCACCGGCCCCGGGGAATGAGATCCCTTTCGCGGCGGTTCGGCAGAGACATGCCCCCCGCCTCCGCCCGCTCCCGCATGCCCCTCGCCGTCTACGTCCTCGGCCTGTCCGTCTTCGCCCTCGGCACCAGTGAGTTCATGCTCTCCGGGCTGCTGCCCCCCATCGCCGGGGACATGGGCGTCACCATCCCGCAGGCAGGCCTGCTGATATCCGCCTTCGCGATCGGCATGGTCGTCGGCGCGCCCCTGCTGGCCGTGGCCACCCTGCGCCTCCCGCGCCGCACCACCCTCATCTGCCTCATCAGCCTCTTCGGCCTCGGGCAGGTCGCGGGCGCGCTGGCTCCCTCGTACGCGCTCCTCTTCGCCTCCCGCGTCGTCTCGGCGCTCGCCTGCGCCGGCTTCTGGGCGGTCGGCGCGGCCGTCGCCATCGCCATGGTCCGGCAGAACCAGCGCGCCCGGGCCATGGCCGTCATGATCGGCGGCCTGTCCATCGCCAACGTCCTCGGCGTCCCCGCAGGCGCCTTCCTCGGCGAGCACCTGGGCTGGCGTTCCGCGTTCTGGTCGGTCGGCGCGGCCTCGGCGGTCGCGCTCGCCGGCATCGTCGCGCTCATCCCGAGGATCCCGCTGCCCGCCGAGCGGCCGTCACCGGTACGCGAGCTGCGCATCTACCGCGACCGGCAGGTGTGGCTCTCCATCGGCGTCACGGCCCTCGCGGCGGGCGGCGTGTTCTGCGCCTTCAGCTACCTCTCGCCGCTGCTCACGGACGTCGCCGGGCTGGACTCCGGCTGGGTGCCGTGGGTGCTGGCGCTGTTCGGGGTGGGTGCGCTGGCCGGTACGACGGTGGGCGGCCGGTTCGCGGACGCGCACCTGTTCGGGGTGATGCTGTGGGGCATCACCGCCTCCACGCTCTTCCTCGTGGCGCTGGCCCTGCTGGCCTCGTCGGCGGCCGCCGCCGTCGGGCTCTCGTTCCTGATCGGGTTCTCGACCTTCTTCACCGCGCCCGCGCTCAACGCCCGCATGTTCAACGTCGCGGGCGCGGCCCCGACCCTGGCCGGAGCCACCACCACGGCCGCGTTCAACCTGGGCAACACCGGCGGCCCGTGGCTCGGAGGTACGGTCATCGCCGCCGGCCACGGCTTCGCGGCCACCGCCTGGGCCGGATCCGCGATGACGCTCACCGCGATCGGCCTGGGCGCGGTCGCCCTCCGCCTGGAGCGGCGTACGCCGCCGTCCCCGACCCGCATCGTCGCCTCGTCACCCGCCCGCCCGACACCGGCGGACCGCGTCACCACGGGTACGTGAACCACTGCGAGTGCCCCTGACGACCCCCCAGGCGCGGTCCCCGCGCCGCCCCGCTCCCGGCGGCTACGCCGGGCGGCCCTTCGGGCGGCGCAGGCCCGCCGCCGTCAGGCGGCGGACCAGTTCCTTGCTGCCGACCTCCACCGCGCCCGCGTCCACCGCGTCCGCGTACCGGTCCTCGGGGACGTCGTAGTGGTCGCCGTCGAAGGCCCGCGGCGGGCAGCCGATCTTCGCCGCGAAGGCGTGCAGTTCCTCCACCGAGAGGTCGCTGACCATGTGCGACCACATGCGGCCGTGGCCCGGCCACGTGGGCGGGTCGATGTAGATCGTCACCGGCGGCTCACCGGCCGAAGACGGGGCCGAGGCCGCCCACCGCGGCGACCTTCACTCCCGCCTTCCCGCACACCCAGTGCGGATCGGGTCCGAGTTCGGGTTCGACGTCCAGCGCGTGCGGATCGCCGTGCGAGCAGACCGGGCACAGCGGCCAGCGCCCGTACTTCTCCAGCAGTGCGTCCTGTACGTCCTGGGCGACGAGTCCGGCGAGGTAGTCGACCCCCTCCGGCCACTGCTCCACCCACCACCGGCGGTGCATGACCGAGTCCTCGACGAGGGAGACGACATCGGCCTCGGCGACCTCGCCCGCGACGAGATCGGCGAGTACCAGGGCACGGGCGGCGTGCAGCGCCTGTTCCAGGGGGGTCGCGTGGTCCATGGGGCCATTGTGAACCCGCACCGGCCGGGTGGTGAAGGTCGGTCGGTCCCCGCCCGGCGGCTTGCCGCTCCGAGGTTTCCGAAAATAGATTTCACACATGAGTGAGGTCATGAAGGAAAGTTTCGCCGAGGCGTTCACCGCCCGCACCCCGCTGCACGCCCGCGTCCGCGCGCTCGCCCCCTCCATGACCCGCTCCGTGCTGGCCGTCGCGGAGGCCGTCGCCGCCGACCCGGCCGGGTGCGCCCGGCTCACCGTCACCGCCCTGGCCGAGCACACCGGCACCAGCGAGGCCACCGTCGTCCGCGCCGCCCGCCTCCTCGGCTATCCGGGCTACCGCGACCTGCGCCTGGCCCTCGCCGCGCTCGCCGCGCAGCAGGAATCCGGCGCCGCGCCCGCCGTCACCGTCGACATAACCGTCGACGACCCCCTCCCCGACGTGGTCGCCAAGCTGGCCCGCGAGGAGGCCCAGACCCTCGCCGACACGGCGGCCGGGCTCGACCTCGCCGCGCTCGCCGCCGCCGTCACCGCGCTCGCGACGGCCCGCCGGATCGACATCTACGGCGTCGGCGCCTCGGCGCTCGTCGGCCAGGACCTGGCGCAGAAGCTCCAGCGCATCGGGCTCCTCGCCCTCGCCCATGCCGACCCGCACCTGGCCGTCACCAACGCCGTCCAGCTCCGTCCGGGCGACGCCGCCGTCGCGATCACCCACTCGGGCGCCACCGGTGACGTGATCGACCCCCTCCGTACGGCCTTCGAGCGCGGCGCCACCACCATCGCGCTGACCGGCCGCCCGCAGTCCCCCGTCACCCGGCACGCCGACCACGTGCTGACCACCTCCGCCGCCCGCGAGAGCCGGCTGCGTCCGGCCGCCATGTCCAGCCGCACCAGCCAGCTCCTCGTCGTGGACTGCCTGTTCGTCGCCGTCGCGCAGCAGACGTACGAGACCGCCGCGCCCGCCCTCGCCGCCTCCTACGAGGCACTCGCCCCCCGCCACCGCCCCACCAGCCGCCAGGAGCAACGCCCATGACCGCGTACGCCGACCTCCGCGCCCAGCTCGCGGCCCTGACCACCGAGGCCTTCCGCCCCGAACTGGCCGAGATCGACCGCCTCCCCACCCTGGAACTCGCCCGCCTCATGAACGCCGAGGACGCCACCGTCCCGGCCGCGGTGGCCGGCCAGCTGCCCCGGATCGCCGCCGCGATCGACGCCATCGCGCCCCGCATGGCCCGCGGCGGGCGGCTCGTCTACGCGGGCGCCGGCACTGCCGGCCGCATCGGCGTGCTCGACGCCAGCGAATGCCCGCCCACCTTCAACACCCACCCGGCCCAGGTCGTCGGCCTGATCGCGGGCGGCCCCTCCGCGATGCTCCGGGCCGTCGAAGGCGCCGAGGACTCCGCCGAGCTCGCCGAAGCCGACCTCATCGCCCTGGACCTGGGCGCCGACGACACCGTCGTCGGCATCTCCGCCTCCGGCCGCACCCCCTACGCGGTCGGCGCCATCGGCTTCGCCCGTACGCGCGGTGCGCTCACTGTCGGTCTGGCCTGCAACGCCGGCTCCGCGCTCGCCGCGGCCGCCGAACACGGCATCGAGGTCGTCGTCGGCCCGGAGCTGCTGACCGGCTCCACCCGCCTGAAGGCCGGCACCGCGCAGAAGCTCGTCCTGAACCTCATCTCGACGCTCACCATGATCCGGCTCGGGAAGACGTACGGGAACCTGATGGTCGACCTCCGCGCCACCAACGACAAGCTCCGCGCCCGCTCCCGCCACATCCTGGCCCTCGCCACCGGCGCCCCCGACGAGGAGATCGAGGCCGCGCTCACCGCCACCCGCGGCGAGGTCAAGCAGGCCCTCCTCGTCCTCCTCGGCGGTGTCGACGGACCGACCGCCGCCGCCCTGCTCACCGCCGCGGACGGCCATCTCCGCGCGGCCCTCGACCGCACCCCGCAGGCCCCCTGACCGCACCGCCCGGCAGCACCCCGCACGCCTCCCGACCCCACGGTTCCCCTCCCCCGGTTCCCTCACGGCAAGGCGACCCTCACATGAGCACAGACAAGAACCGCGCCACCGCCGCCGCGCTCCTCCCCCTGGTCGGCGGCCCCCACAACATCGCCTCCATCGCCCACTGCATGACCCGGCTGCGCCTGGCCCTGCACGACCGCTCGCTGGTCGACGACACGGCGCTGCGGGCGCTGCCCGGGGTGCTGGGCGTGGTCGAGGACGCCGACACCTACCAGATCGTGCTGGGCCCAGGCACCGTGGCCCGCGTGACCCCGGAGTTCGAGGCCCTGGTCGAGGAGGGCCGGGCCGCAGCCCCGCCCCTGCCGGTCACCGCCGCGGAACTCGCCGAGCGGGGAGCCGCGTTGAAGGAAGCGCAGAAGGCCCGCAACAGCACCCCCTTCAAGCTGTTCCTGCGCCGCGTGGCGAACGTCTTCGTGCCGCTGATCCCGGCGCTGATCGGCTGCGGCATCATCGCCGGGCTGAACGGCGTACTGGTGAACACGGGCCGGCTGCCCGCCGTGGCCCCGGCGCTCGCCGCCCTCGCCTCCGGCTTCATGTCGCTGATCGCGGTCTTCGTCGGCCACAACACCGCGAAGGAGTTCGGCGGTACGCCCGTCCTCGGCGGCGCGGTCGCCGCGATCATCGTCTTCCCGGGCGTCGCCAAGGTGGATGCTTTTGGCCAACATCTCTCCCCCGGCCAGGGCGGCGTCCTCGGCGCCCTCGCGGCCGCGCTGCTGGCCGTCCACGTGGAGAAGTGGTGCCGCCGGTGGGTTCCGGAGGCGGTGGACGTCCTGGTCACCCCCACCCTCACCGTCCTGGTCGCGGGCCTGGTCACCCTGTTCGGCCTGATGTTCCTCGCCGGCGAGGTCTCCACCGCCATCGGTACGTCCGCCCACTGGCTGCTCGCCCGCGGCGGCGCCTTCGCGGGCCTGGTCCTGGGCGGGCTGTTCCTCCCGCTGGTGATGCTCGGCCTGCACCAGGCGCTGATCCCGATCCACACCACCCTGATCGAGCAGTCCGGCTACACGGTCCTGCTGCCGATCCTGGCCATGGCGGGTGCGGGCCAGGTGGGGGCCGCCCTCGCCGTCTACTGCCGGCTGCCGCGGAACCGCTCCCTGCGGACGACCATCAAGTCGGCCCTGCCCGCGGGCTTCCTGGGCGTCGGCGAACCGCTGATCTACGGGGTCTCCCTCCCGCTCGGCCGCCCCTTCGTCACCGCCTGCGCCGGCGGCGCGGCGGGCGGAGCCTTCGTCGGCCTCTTCCACCAGCTCGGCGTCACCTTCGGCTCCACGGCCATCGGCCCGTCCGGCTGGGCGCTGTTCCCGCTGCTCGACGGCACGGCGGGCCTGGGCCTGAGCCTCGCCATCTACGCGGGCGGCCTCGGCGTCGGCTACCTGGCCGGCTTCGTCGCCACCTACTTCTTCGGCTTCACCCGGCAGATGCTGACCGACCTGAACACGGACGCCGAAAACACGGATCCGGCCACCGTCCAACCGGCGCAGGGGCCCGCTATGGCCAAAATCTAGGGCGAACGGAGAGACTTTCCGGATGGAGTTCCCCGCCGACGCCGTTGCCGCCACCGCCCTGATCGAGGTCGTACGCCTCACCGAGCGCCCGCAACGGTTCGGCGATCCCGTCACCGGGAGCCGCCTCGCCTCCTGGACCGCCAAGGACGCCTCCGAGGCGCTCGCGCTGCTCTCCTCCATGGAGCCGGGCGGGCGCCGCGCCTGCCCGGCCCCGGGCTTCGGCCTGCGCGTCTACGACGCCGTGGAGGAGCTCCTGTTCGAGATGGTCTTCTGCTTCAGCTGCGACCGCACCTGGCTCTGGGGCCCCGCCGTCCCGCCCGACCTCACCCTCGGCGCAGAGCCCGACGCACTCCTGTCCCACTTCCACGACGCCGCATGATGGGCGCATGACCGACATACCCCCCGTGGTTGCGCCGGGCCGCCTGGCCGCCCTCGCACAGCCGTCCTTCGCCCTCCCGGGCGGACTCGTCCTGCGGCCCTGGGCCGCGCAGGACGCCCCGGCGCTGGTACAGGCCTGCCTGGACCCGGACATCCGGCACTGGAACCGCCCCGGGCTGCTGTCACCGGAGCAGGCGCGGGAGCGCATCGCCGCGTGGGAGGACCGCCGCCTGGCCGAACGGGCCGTGATGTGGGCCGTGGCACCGGCCGAAGGCGGCCTGCCCGTCGGGCTGATCGGGCTCGCCGACTTCGATCTGCCGGGTGGCAGCGCGGAGTTCCTCTACTGGCTGCTCCCGGCCGGCCGCGGCAGCGGCGCGATGGCCCCGGCCGTGGACCGGGTCAGCAGCTGGGCCTTCGAGGAGCTCGGCCTGCACCGGCTGCGCATCACCCACTCCGTGGCCAACCCGGCCTCGTGCCGGATCGCGGCCAAGGCCGGCTTCCCCCTGGAGGGCACCATGCGGGGCGCCCTCCTCCACGCGGACGGCTGGCACGACGAGCACCTGCACGCCCGCCTCCGCACGGACCCGGTACCGCCGCCCGCTCAGGCCGCCCGGGACGCGGTGCGCAGGAAGGTCACCAGGTCGTCGGTGCTGTAGCCGAGCTTCGGCGCCCGCTCCGCCGCCATCAGCAGCAACTGCCCGACGATCTCGGCGCCCCAGCCGTCCGTGCCGTCCTGCGACCACTCCCACAGCTTCTCGATCCCCAGGTCGGCCATCACCAGCCCGTACCCCGCCCGGATCTCACCGCAGAGCTCCGCCACCGCGTCCAGCAACCGCGCCCCCGGCCGCTCGCACCGCATCCCGAAGCACCCGCCGACGTCCTCGACCACGCACCCCTTCGGCGGCCGCACCCGGATCGCCTCGTAGCGCGGCTCGTCCTCCTCCGACGAGCCGTCCACCGGGCAGTGGATGAGCGTGAACCGGTGCCACCCCGGCGGCGGGGGCGGCTGCGGCCGCCACGCCGTCAGCCCGAGCGCCTCCTGCACCAGGGCCGTCGCCTCGTCCGCCGTACCGGCCATCTCCCGCACCCGCCGTTCCCCGTCATCACCGACGGCCGTCCACAGACCACTGCGCGCGTCCTGCTCCGCCCGGACCGAAAGGCCCGTGCCCGGACGCCGCCACCCTTCCCCGACCAAGCCCTTCTCCAACCAGCACAGCTTCCAGGCCAGCTCGAACTCCCACCCCCGCGCCACCTCGAAGAACCCCTCCAGGGCGGCCTCGCACCGGGCCCGCTCGTCCCCGCTCACGGGTGCGCCCGCTCGTGGAGCACGGCGGCCAGTCGCAGCGCGGTGTCGAGGTTGCAGCGGCCGAGTTCGACCAGCGGCAGCCCGTACGTCCCCGCCGCGGACACCACGTCCACCCCGAGCGACGGGAGCACCACACCCACCCCGCTGAGCGCCAACTTCAGCTGTGCCACCGCCTCTTCGGCCGCTTGCAGCCGCTCCTTGGGGGAGAGCACCATGACATGTCACCTTTCTACTCTGAGTGTTCGTCTTCTGTACACAGAGTGGTGACGGGATGGATAGCCTTCAAGGACGAACCCGAAACAACCGGACCTGTTGGCCAGGGAGTTGCCATGGCAGGCAAGAGCCTCGACCCGTCCTCCTCGCCCCGCGCCCTGCTCGGCGCCGAACTCCGCGTCGCGCGCGAGCGCGCCGGCCTCAGCCAGGCCGAGTTGGGCGAACCCCTCTTCGTCAGCGGCTCGTTCATCGGCCAGCTCGAAGCGGGCACCCGCCGGATGCACATCGAATTCGCGCGGCAGATAGACGAGATCCTCCACACGGACGGGTTCTTTGTCCGCAACTGCAACGCGGCGGCCAAGTCCAAGTACCCGGATCACTTCGCCGCGGCAGCCGAGGCCGAAGCCCTCGCGACGGCGATCCGTGAATACGCACCGTTGATCGTGCCAGGGCTGCTCCAGACAGAGTCGTATGCGCGGGCCGTCTGCCGTGCCTATCAGCCGACTGCGACGACGGACGTCATTGACGAGCTCGTGACGAACCGGCTGGAGCGGGCTGCACTGCTCAATGAGCCAACAACGCCGATGTTGTGGTGTGTCCTTGACGAGGCGGTACTTCGGCGGCAAGTCGGTGGCCCGGCGGTCATGGCCGAGGTACTTCGGCACATCGCTGGTTTGATCCGGTCCCACCGGATCATCGTCCAGGTCCTCCCGTTCAGCCACGGTGCACATGCGTCCACAGGCGGCTCCATCAAGCTGATGTCCTTCGAGGACGCTCCCCCGCTCGCCTATTCTCAAGGCAATGGAACGGGCCTGCTGTTCGACGATCCTGCTGAGGTCGCCCGCCACTCCCTGACCTACGATCTGCTCACGGCTAGTGCGCTGCCACCACACGAATCACTGGCCCTGATCGAGTCTGTAGCGGAGGATTACGCGCATGACCAGCACGCCTGAGTACGACCTGTCAGCGGCCACCTGGCACAAGTCGAGCTACAGCGACGGCAGCGGCGGCGACTGCCTGGAGATGGCCACCTGGCGGAAGTCCACTCACAGCGGCGGCGACGGCGGCGAGTGCCTCGGAGTGGCCGACGGCCACCCGAACCTCGTCCCCGTCCGGGACTCCAAACAGCCCGAAGGCCCGCACGTGGTGTTCCACGCACGGGCCTGGGCGGAGTTCGTCGCGTCCCTCTGACCGGCCAGGTCACAGCCCGCCGGTGAACAGCAGCCGGTTCGGGCTGCCCAGGCTGATGCTGCTCACGATGTCCTTGGTGGACTCGCGCTCCAGGAAGTCGCTGACCTCAGCCGGGTCGGCGTTCGGGTGGGTCGCCTTGTAGAGGGCGGCCACACCCGTGACGTGCGGCGCGGCCATCGACGTACCGTCGAGGGCCATGCTGCCGCCGCCGAGCTTCGCGGAGACGATGTCCTGCCCGGGGGCGTAGAGGCTGAGGCACGTGCCGTAGTTGGAGAAGCTCGTCTCCTGGTCGTACTCGTCGGTCGCGCCGACCGCCACCACGCGCTGCGCCGAGGCGGGCGAGACGCCGCAGGCGTCCTGCGCGGAGTTGCCCGCCGCGAAGACCGGCAGGACGCCCGCGTCGGACAGGGCGGTGGCGGCGGTGTTGACCGCGTCCGACTTGGTGCCGCCGAGGGAGCCGTTCAGGACGGCGGGCTGGACCGCGTTCTCGGCCACCCAGTCCATGCCCGCGATGACGCCCGACCAGGTGCCGCTGCCGTCGCAGCCGAGGACACGGACGCTGACCAGGTGCGCGTTGCGCGCCACCCCGTACGTCGCACCGGCGACCGTACCCGCGACGTGCGTGCCGTGGCCCTGGCAGTCCAGCCCGTTGCGGCCGTCGCCGATCGCGTCGAAGCCCGGCTCGGCACGTCCGCCGAACTCGGTGTGCGTGTAGTCGATGCCGGTGTCGAGGATGTACGCGGTCACCCCGGCCCCGTTGCCCAGCGGGGCGAAGCTGTTGTCGAGCGGCAGTGCGCTCTGGTCGATGCGGTCCAGGCCCCACGAGGCGGCGGGCGCCCGCAGGCCGGGCGCCTTGGTCGGCACCGGTACGGACTGGACCGCCGCGTCCTCCTCGACCGACTTCACCCCCGCGGTGCTGCGGACGGTCGCCAGCTGCGCCGCGGTCATCGATACCGCGAAGCCGTTCATCGCCGAGGTGTAGACGAACGACGGCTTCAGGCCCAGCTGCTGCGCGGCCACCGCACCGTCCACCCCCTTCTCCAGGGAGACGATGTACTGGCCGGGCACGGCGTTCGGCGAGGTGTACAGCGGCGCCGGGGTCGGCTCCGGGCCGGCGGCGGAGGCCGTACCGGCCGCGAGTGGGAGCGCGGTGAGGAGGACGGCCGTGGCCAGACGTGCGAGCAGGCGCATGGAGGTGACTCCCTGAAGGAGAGGGGGGCTCGGCATGGGTGAGGCCGCCTCCACGACGGCGCGTGTCCGTCCGTCCTGGTGCGGCCTTTCCTTCCATCGGGTTGCGCCCCGGTGCGGCTTGACCCGCCGCCGCCCGCCCGGCCGGTCGTCCGCGGTCCGCGTCGGCCCGCGCCGCGCTGTCGCACACCCCGCGCAAGGGGGCGGGCCCTTGCGGGTCAAGGCCGTGCGGGCCCGTCATCCCCGGCCGGCCGGGCCCCGGGCACCTGCGCAAGATCACCCGTATGGTCCGCCCCCGGACCGGCGAGCGCACGGCCGGTGCGCTCCCCGTGCCCCCGCCACACCTGCGGACGTCGTTGACCGGCGGCGGCGCCGCGTGGTGGCCTCACCCCATGCGCCTGCCCCTGAGCCGAGTCCTGCCCGTGGCCCTCGCCGTCCTGGCCGCCGTCGCCTGCCTGCCCGTGTCCGCGGCAACCGCCTCCGTGCGCGGACCCGTGCCGTACGTCTTCCCCGTCGACCACCCGACGTACATCGTCACCGTGCGGAGGGACCTGGACCCGGCCGAGGTGGCGGGGCTGGTCGGGGTCACGCCGGTGCACGTGTTCCGCTCCGCCCTGCACGGCTTCGCCGCCCGGCTCTCCCCCGCCCAGGTCGCGGCGCTGGAGGTGCTGCCGGGCGTGGAGTCCATCGAGGAGGACGGCACCGCCTCCCCGGGCTGGACGTTCTAGGCCGGATCAGCCGCGGGCGGCCTCGACGAAGGCACGGATCAGGTCCGGGGACTTCACGCCGCGGGAGCTCTCGACGCCGCTGGAGACGTCCACGCCCCAGGCGCCGGTGGTCTCCACGGCCTCGCGGACGTTGCCCGGGTTCAGGCCGCCGGCCAGCAGCCAGTGGCCCGCCGGGGCGGTGAACTCCTGCGAGGCCCAGTTCCAGGGCTTGCCGGAGCCGGGGTCGGGGGCGTCGATCAGGAGCAGGTCCTCGCCGAACTCCCCGCACCGGGCGACGTGCAGGGCGGTGGCCCGCAGCAGGGTGCGGCCCTCGGCGCGCAGGGCGTCGTAATACTCGGGGCCCTCGTCGCCGTGCAGCTGTACGCCGCGCACGCCGCTCTCCTCGGTCAGCCGCCGGACCTCGTCCACGGACTGCCCGCGGAACACCCCGACGGTGAGCACCCCGCCCGGCACCCGCGCGGCGAGCTCCCGCGCGGCGCCGGCGTCGACCGTCCGGGGGCTGCCGGGGGCGAACACGAACCCGACGGCGTCGGCCCCGGCCTCGACGGCGGTGTCGACGTCCCGCGCGGTCTTCAGCCCGCAGATCTTGACGAAGGGTGCCCTGCTCTCGCTCATGCCCCCAGTCAAGCAAAACCCCCCGTTCGGTGCCGAGCCGTCTCGGCACCCGGGCGCGGCCCCCCACGCGCCGCTAGCCTGGGACGAGGCTCATACCCGGCGGGCAGCACGCCACGGCGGAGGACGACGGTGACGATCATGATCGAACGGGCCACACCGATACAGCACGCGGCACCGCCGACCTTCGAGACCCTCCTGCGCACCGTCGAGGAGATGGACACGCCAGACGGCTTCAAGGCCGAGCTCATCCGGGGGAAGATCATCGTTTCACCGTGGTCCAAGCTGCGCTACTCCCGTCGCATGCGCGTACTGCGCGAGCAGCTTCAGGCCCACGTTCCGGACGGGCACTTCGCGGATACCTCCCCTTTCCTCTTCCGGTTCCCCACGGCAGAGCGCGGCTACGGACCGGACCTTACGTCGCGGATGAGTCCGCCTTCGACGAGGAAGGCCGGCACGCGGACGGCGCGGCCCTGTCGCTGGTCGGCGAGTTCACCTCCCTCTCCACCCATGACGCCGACTGGAACGAGAAGCTGGACGTGTACGGCCGGCTCGTACCGGTCTACCTGGTGATCGACATGGAGGCTTCCGAGATCACCTGCTTCTGGGACCCCTCCCCGCACGGCTACCGCTCCCGCACGACGGTCTCCTTCGGCGAGGACCTGCACGTCCCGAAGCCCTTCGACTGCGTGCTCGACACGAGCGGGTTCTGACGCAGGCCGGGCCGTCGCGGGGAGGCGTACGCGAAGCGGCGCCGACGGCCGCGGCGGCCGACGGGCGGTGAAACGCCCGAGGGCGGCACCCCCCGTACGGGGAGTACCGCCCTCGGTCGAGAACAGCCGATCAGCCGGGGCCGATCAGAAGTCCATGTCACCGCCCGGCATGCCGCCCGGAGCGGCGGCGGCCTTCTCCGGCTTGTCGGCGATGACGGCCTCGGTGGTCAGGAACAGCGCGGCGATCGACGCGGCGTTCTGCAGGGCGGAGCGCGTGACCTTCGCCGGGTCGATGATGCCCTCGGCGATCATGTCGACGTACTCGCCGGAAGCGGCGTTCAGGCCGTGACCGACGGGCAGGTTGCGCACCTTCTCGACGACGACGCCACCCTCAAGGCCACCGTTGACGGCGATCTGCTTGAGCGGGGCCTCCAGGGCGAGCTTCACGGCGTTGGCGCCGGTCGCCTCGTCACCCTCCAGCTCCAGCTTCTCGAAGACCGCGGAGGCCTGGAGCAGGGCCACGCCACCACCGGCGACGATGCCCTCCTCGACGGCCGCCTTCGCGTTGCGCACGGCGTCCTCGATGCGGTGCTTGCGCTCCTTGAGCTCGACCTCGGTCGCGGCACCGGCCTTGATGACGGCCACGCCGCCGGCCAGCTTCGCGAGGCGCTCCTGGAGCTTCTCGCGGTCGTAGTCCGAGTCGGAGTTCTCGATCTCGGCGCGGATCTGGTTGACGCGACCCTGGACCTGGTCGCTGTCACCGGCACCGTCGACGATCGTGGTCTCGTCCTTGGTGATGACGACCTTGCGGGCGCGGCCGAGCAGGTCGAGGCCCGCGTTCTCCAGCTTGAGGCCGACCTCCTCGGAGATGACCGTGCCGCCGGTGAGGATGGCGATGTCGCCGAGCATGGCCTTGCGACGGTCGCCGAAGCCCGGGGCCTTGACGGCGACGGACTTGAAGGTGCCGCGGATCTTGTTGACGACCAGGGTCGACAGGGCCTCGCCCTCGACGTCCTCGGCGATGATCAGCAGCGGCTTGCCGGACTGCATGACCTTCTCCAGCAGCGGAAGGAGGTCCTTCACGTTGCCGACCTTGGAGTTGACGATCAGGATGTACGGGTCGTCGAGCGACGCCTCCATACGCTCCATGTCGGTGGCGAAGTACGCCGAGATGTAGCCCTTGTCGAAGCGCATGCCCTCGGTGAGCTCCAGCTCCAGACCGAAGGTCTGGGACTCCTCGACGGTGATGACGCCTTCCTTGCCGACCTTGTCCATGGCCTCGGCGATGAGCTCGCCGATCTGGGTGTCAGCGGCGGAGATGGAGGCCGTGGAAGCGATCTGCTCCTTGGTCTCGACATCCTTCGCCTGCTCCAGCAGGGCGCCGGAGACGGCCTCGACGGCCTTCTCGATGCCACGCTTGAGGGCCATCGGGTTGGCGCCGGCGGCGACGTTGCGCAGGCCCTCGCGGACGAGCGCCTGGGCCAGCACGGTCGCGGTGGTCGTACCGTCGCCGGCGACGTCGTCCGTCTTCTTGGCGACTTCCTTGACCAGCTCGGCGCCGATCTTCTCGTACGGGTCCTCGAGCTCGATCTCCTTGGCGATGGAGACACCATCGTTGGTGATCGTGGGGGCGCCCCACTTCTTCTCAAGGACGACGTTGCGACCCTTGGGGCCAAGGGTGACCTTGACGGCGTCGGCGAGCTGGTTCATCCCGCGCTCGAGACCGCGCCGGGCCTCCTCGTCGAACGCAATGATCTTGGCCATCTGAAGTGGTCCTCCAGGACTGGGGTTCCCCCTGCGCCGCGAGGCGCGAGGGGAGGGTTGGATTGCTCCGGACCGCGCCCGCGCCCGCGACGGACGGCCTGCGTGCCCGGCGGTTCCTTCCCGCCGGACCCTGCGGGCCTCACCGACCCGGTCCTGTGTAGTAGCACTCTCAGCACGAGAGTGCTAACGCCAATGATTAGCACTCGACCCCCGCGAGTGCAAGCGGCTCAGCCCAACCCGGACCCGTGCGGCCCGCAACCCCGGACACGCACGAGGGCCCGCATCCCGGTCGGGGATGCGGGCCCTCGTGCGTGTGCGTCGGTGGTCGATCGCGCCGGGACTAGACGGCGAGCTTGACCATGTCCGCCTGCGGACCCTTCTGGCCCTGCGAGATCTCGAACTCGACCCGCTGACCCTCTTCAAGGGTGCGGTACCCGTCCATCTGGATGGCGCTGTAGTGGACGAACACATCCGCACCACCGTCGACCGCGATGAAGCCGTAGCCCTTCTCCGCGTTGAACCACTTGACGGTGCCCTGAGCCATGCCTAACTCCCCTATTACTGGCCCTTGCGCAGGACCGCACTTCGCGGTCCCGGGTCAGAACTTGCGCCGGAACGCCTCGACCGCGGCTGAATGTATCTGCACCGGTGCTGTGAGCAACAGGTCAATCCGACGAGAAATCTGGTCACGCAGATACATTGAAATAGAGTGAAAATTTGGCATCTACCCGGGCAACTCGGGCCCGACAAATCTCGCCAAAGCCCCATACCACGCGTGCATATTGACTCAATGTCAACCCTCACGCGACCCGCTCATATGCGGCGGGCAAGAACAGCGGAAGGGACTTCCCCAACTCTAGCGCGCCCAACCAAGCAGAATTACCCCCTCCGCTTATTAACGGAGGGGGTAATTACGGTTGCGCGTGTCAGCAGCCGCCGGCCACGGCGGGGATGATCGAGACCCCGGCGCCGTCCGGCGTGGCCGCCTGCAGGCCGCCCTCGAAGCGCACGTCGTCGTCGTTGACGTACACGTTCACGAAGCGGCGCAGCTTGCCCTGGTCGTCCAGGATGCGCGCCCCGATGCCCGGGTGGTTCTTCTCCAGCGACTCGATGACCTCGGCCAGGGTCGCGCCCTCGGCGGGAACCTCGGCCTGGCCGGCGGTGTAGGTGCGCAGGATGGTGGGGATGCGGACGTTGACGCTCATGGCGCTACTGCCTTTCCGGGGTACGGGGGGAGAGGGTCAGGCCAGGCCGGCGGCGCGGAACGCGTCCAGGCTGGGGCGGATGGTGGCGGTCTGACCGCTGTCCGCGGCCACCGCCTCCAGGGTCTTGAGGCCGTCACCGGTGTTCAGGACCACGGTGGTCAGCGCCGGGTCGAGCAGCCCGTTCTCGATGAGCTTCTTCGTCACGCCGACGGTCACGCCGCCCGCGGTCTCGGCGAAGATGCCCTCGGTCTGCGCGAGGATCTTGATGGCCTCGACGACCTGCTCGTCGTTGACGTCCTCCACGTAACCGCCGGTGCGGCGCGCGATGTCCAGGACGTACGGGCCGTCGGCCGGGTTGCCGATGGCGAGCGACTTGGCGATGGTGTTCGGCTTCTGCGGGCGGACCACGTCGTGACCGGCCTTGAAGGCGGTCGACACGGGCGAGCAGCCCTCGGCCTGGGCGCCGAAGATCTTGTACGGCTTGTCCTCGACCAGGCCGAGCTTGATCAGCTCCTGGAGACCCTTGTCGATCTTCGTCAGCTGCGAGCCGGACGCGATCGGGATGACGAGCTGGTCGGGCAGCCGCCAGCCGAGCTGCTCGCAGATCTCGTACGCGAGCGTCTTGGAGCCCTCGCCGTAGTAGGGGCGCAGGTTGACGTTGACGAAGCCCCAGCCCTCGCCCAGCGGGTCGCCGATGAGCTCGGAGCAGAAGCGGTTGACGTCGTCGTAGTTGCCCTCGATGCCGACCAGGTCGCCGCCGTACACCCCGGCCATGACGACCTTGCCCTGCTCCAGGTCGTGCGGGATGAACACGCACGAGCGGAAGCCGGCCCGGGCGGCCGCGGCGCCGACGGCGCCGGCCAGGTTGCCGGTGGAGGAGCAGGACAGCGTGGTGAAGCCGAAGGCGCGGGCCGCCTCGACGGCGATGGCCACGACGCGGTCCTTGAAGGAGTGCGTCGGGTTGCCGGAGTCGTCCTTGACGTAGAGCTTGCCGGTGACGCCGAGCTCCTTGGCCAGGTTCTCGGCGTCGACGAGCTTGGTGAAGCCCGGGTTCAGGCTGGGCTTGGAGGCCACGTCGGCGGGGACGGGCAGCAGCGGGGCGTAGCGCCAGATGTTGTTCGGGCCGGCCTCGATCGCGGCGCGCAGGGCCTCGGGGTCACCGGTGGGGAGCTCGTAGGCGACCTCCAGCGGCCCGAAGCACTCGACGCACGCGAAGACGGGGCCCAGCTCGAAGCGGGTACCGCACTCACGACACGAGAGGCCGGTGGCAGGTCCGAGATCGACAGAGGTGGCAACAGTCTGTGCAGCCATGATGGCGAGGCCCTTTCTCCTCATCTTCCCCATGGCGCACTTCGCCATGAGACGGAATTGGCACCTTCCCTAGCCGGGGACCCCGCGGCGTGCGTATCGCATCGCGAGAACCGACTGGAGGGTTGCCGGGGCTTCAACGGGCCGTGTCCCTCTGCCCCTCTGGATGAGCGGTATGGCACCGGGCCGCGCGCTCTGTGGCGCACCCGGGCGTTTGTGCACGAGGACCCCCGGCATGCGGCGGTCCTTCGCGTTGTTCAAGACTGTAACCGAAGTGCCCGGGCGGGTGAGACGGCCGTCCGAACCGCGAGATGGATCACTTTTCGGCCGAATGGGCCGGACCCACCGAGGAATCAAGGAGTGCCGATCGTGCTGGAAGAGGTGGAGCGCTGGCTGGCGGACCGCTCCTGGTCCGCTGCCGACCGACCGCTCGACCAGCTGCTTTCCGCCAAACGGGCGGCGGGCACCACGGTCAGCGTGGTCCTGCCCGCCTTGGACGAGGAGGAGACGGTCGGCGCCATCGTCGAGGTGATCCGGCGCGATCTCATCGACGGACTGCCGCTCCCGCTCGTCGACGAGCTGCTGGTCGTCGACTCGGGTTCCACGGACCGGACGGCCGAGGTCGCGGCCGGGGCCGGCGCCCGCGTCGTGCACCGCGACGAGATCCTGCCGCGGATACCGGCCCTGCCCGGCAAGGGCGAGGTGCTGTGGCGCTCGCTGCTGGTGACCGGCGGGGACATCGTCTGCTTCGTGGACGCGGACCTGCGGGACTTCTCCTCCGCCTTCGTCTCCGGGATCGTCGGCCCGCTGCTGACCGAGCCCGGCGTGCAGTTCGTGAAGGCCATGTACGACCGCCCCCTGGGCACGGAGTTCCAGGGGCCCGCCTCCGGCAGGACCCCCGGCCAGGGGGGCCGGGTCACGGAGCTGGTGGCCCGGCCGCTGCTGAACCTGCACTGGCCGCAGCTGGCCGGCTTCGTGCAGCCGCTGGGCGGGGAGTACGCCGTACGCCGCTCCCTGCTGGAGCGCCTGCCGTTCCCCGTGGGCTACGGCGTGGAGCTGGGCCTGCTGGTGGACGCGCTGCACACGGTCGGGCTGGACGCGCTGGCCCAGGTGGACGTCGGCGTACGGCTGCACCGCCACCAGGACGGGCAGGCGCTGGGCCGGATGGCCGCGGCGATCTACCGCACGGCGCAGCTGCGGCTCTCCCGCGCCCATCTGGTCCGGCCGGAGCTCACCCAGTTCGAGCGGGGGCCGGAGGGGTTCGTGCCGCGCACGTACCCCGTGGACACGGAGGAGCGGCCGCCGATGAGGGAGATCAAGGAGTACGCGGGCCGCCGCGTGGCGTGAGGAACATCCACGTTTGAGCGGGGCGGCCCCCGGCTAGGTTGGCGGCATGGCTTCCCAGGTACTCGTTGCAGCGAACCGCGGCCCGCTCTCGTACGCCCTCGACGCCGAGGGCGCCCTTTCCGCCCGGCGCGGCGGCGGCGGACTCGTCTCCGGACTCTCCGCGGCCCTCGCGCAGCAGCCGGACACGCTGTGGATCTGCGCGGCCCTCTCGGAGGGGGACCGGGAGGCGGTCCGCCGGGGCGTGGCCGAGCCGGGGGTCCGGATGCTGGACATCGATCCCGAGGTGTACGACGGCGCGTACAACGGCATCGCCAACTCGGTGCTCTGGTTCACCCACCACCACCTGTACGACATCCCGCGCGAGCCGGTCTTCGACGCCGAGTTCCGGCGGCGGTGGGGCGCGTACACGGAGTACAACCGGGCCTTCGCGCAGGCCCTCGCGCAGGAGGCGGCGGAAGGGGCCTGCGTCCTGGTGCAGGACTACCAGCTGGCGCTCGTGCCGGGCCTGCTCCGGGAGCTGCGGCCGGACCTGCGGATCGCCCACTTCACGCACACCCCGTGGGCTTCGCCGGAGTTCCTGCGGATGCTGCCGGAGGACATCCGCACGCAGCTGCTGTGGGGGATGCTCGGGGCGGACCGGCTGGGGTTCCACACCCGGGAGTGGGCCGCCGACTTCGTACGGGGTGCGGGCATCGACGACGCGAGCGGGAGCGCCGAGGGGGTCTGGCCGAGCGGCGCCGACGCGCCCGGGGTGTGGCACCGCAAGGCGGCCCCGGACGGAAGCGGGCTGTCGGCGCGCCGGTTCACCGAGGTGGCGGCGTACCCCCTCGGGGTGGACGCGGACGAGCTGCGGGCGCTGGCGCACCGGCCCGAGGTGAACGACAAGCTGGCCGCGCTGCGGGCGGAGGTCGGCGACCTGAAGACGATCGTCCGGGTGGACCGCACGGAGCTGTCGAAGAACGTCCTGCGCGGGCTGCTCGCCTACCGGGAACTGCTGGCCGCGCACCCCGAGTGGCGCGGCCGGGTGGTGCACCTGGCCTCGGCGTACCCGTCCCGGCAGGACCTGGAGGTGTACCGCACGTACACGGCGGCGGTGCGGGAGCTCGCCGACGAGATCAACGCGGAATTCGGCGAGGAGGGCGGCTGGCAGCCGGTCCTGGTGTCGGTGCAGGACGACTTCGCGCGCTCGCTGGCGGCGTACCGGATGGCGGACGTGGCGCTGGTGAACCCGGTGCGGGACGGGATGAACCTGGTGGCGAAGGAGATCCCGGTGGTGTCGGAGGAGGGGTGTGTGCTGGTGCTGTCTACGGGGGCGGGGGCGTACGCGGAGCTCCGGTCGGACGCGCTGACGGTGAACCCGTACGACGTGACGGCGACGGCGGAGGCCCTGCACACGGCCCTGTCGATGCCGGCCGCGGAACGCGCGGAACGCACGAAGCGCCTCTCCACCGCGGCCACGGCCCTCCCCCCGTCCCAGTGGTTCGCCAACCAACTGACCGACCTCCGCACCGCCCCGTGAGGCCCGCCTCGGGCCACCGGCCCCGCCGGCGCTTGAGGCGCAGATCCGGGCGAACCCATACCAGCCCCGCCGGCGCTTGAGGCGCAGGTCCGGGCGAAGCAATACCAGCCCCGCCGGCGCTTGAGGCGCAGATCCGGGCGAAGCCATACCAGCCCCGCCGGCGCTTGAGGCGCAGGTCCGGGCGAAGCAATACCAGCCCCGCCGGCGCTTGAGGCGCAGGTCCGGGCGAAGCCCGGGGAACGGTGGAAGGGCGGGTAGGGGACAGCCCCGCAGGGCCCGGCCGCGCCCGACGGGAGCGGTCCGGTCCGGGCAGAGCCACGGCGAGCCCCGGGCCCGGACGGCTTCGCCCGGGCCCGGGGGCCCCCGGGTCAGGTCGCGTCGGGCCCCGCGGAGCGAATGGCTTCGGCCAGGCCGGCCAGGAAGGCCGTGACCTGCCCCGGCCCCGGGAGGACCAGGTCGGCCCGCGCCGCCAGCTCCGGCACCTCCGCGGAGCCGCTGCACACCAGCAGCCCCGGCAGGCCCTCGGCCCGCCGCTTCTCGACCGCGGAGTACGCCGCGAGGTCACCCAGGTCGTCGCCGGCGTACAGCACCGCCTCCGCGCCCTGCTCCTCCAGGAATTCCGTGAGGGCCACGCCCTTGTCCATGCCCGGCGGCCGCAGCTCCAGCACGGCCCGGCCCGGCTCCACCATCAGCCCGTGCCGGGCGGCCAGCTCGGCCAGGGGCTCGCGCAGCGCGGCGAAGGCCGCCGCCGGGTCCGAGGCGCGCCGGGTGTGGACGGCCAGCGCCCGGCCCTTCTCCTCGATCCAGGTCCCGCGCCACGCGCCGATCGCGTCCAGGAAGCCGGGCAGCTCCGCCCGCACCGCCGCCACGCCGGGGTGCTCGGCCGGGGCGTGGACGATGCCGGTCACGGCGTCCCACCGCTCGGCTCCGTAGTGGCCGAGGACCACCAGGTGTTCGAGTCCGGCGACCCCGGCGAAGCCCCCGTACCGTACGGCGACCCCGGCCGGCCGGCCGGTGATCACGGCGACCGAGGCGACCTCGGGGGCGAGCGCCGCCACGGCCGGTACGGCGCCGGGGTGGGCGCGCGCCTGGTCCGGGTCGGGGACGATCTCGGCGAGGGTGCCGTCGAAGTCGAGTGCGACCACGGAACGGCGGGGTACCCGAAGCAGGGCTTCCAGTCCCTCGCGTCCGGCGGCGGTGACGGGCATCGGCAGGCTGCTGTGCGGATGGCTCCCCATAAGGACGACCCTAACGGGCCCGCTCCCTCCCGGCTACGGCGCCTGCGGCGCACTCAGCGCCGGGCCCGCTGCGCCTCGCGGAGCCGCCGCAACCGGTTCACGGTGCCCGGGGCGTGGGCCAGCGCCCGCGGATCGTCCATGAGCGCGTTGAGCAGCTGGTAGTACCGGACCGGGGTCAGCCCCAGGCCCTCCCGTATCGCCCGCTCCTTGGCCCCGGGGCCGGGCCAGCTGCGCCCCTCGTACGCGAGCACCGCGGCCTCGGTCGCCGTGAGCTGCCCGTCGTCCGTCATACGGCCAGATTAACGCCGCCCACCGACACGCCCCCGGGGCCGTCCCCTGCACCGCCGCCGGGCCGTCCCCGGTCCGGGGCGGGCGGTCAGTGCGCGTCCGCCGTCCGCGCGGCCAGCGCGATCTCCTCCAGCACCTTCGCCGGCTGCCCGCCCGGCTGCACGCTCGCGCCGATCTTCTGCTTGACGTCCTCGCTGACCCCGGCCCAGGACTTCTTGCCCACCGGGTAGAGCCGGGCGTTCGGCAGGGCCTGGAGGAAGACCTTCAGCTGCTGCGCCGAGGCGCCCGTGGCGGCCTCCATCGCCCGGTAGCCGCTCGTCGTCGCGGGCAGCAGGTCGTACTTGGCGGTGAAGGCGGTCACGTTCTTCGGCTCGTACAGGTAGTCCAGGAACCTGCCCGACTCCACCCGGTGCCCGTTCTTGAAGGCCATCACCCAGTCCGCGACGCCCATCGTCGGGTGCTCCGTCCCGTCGGCGGTCGGCATGGCCACCATGCCGAACTTCACGCCCTTCTCGGCCGCCTGCTTCAGCAGCGTCGGGTGGCCGTTGAGCATGCCGACCTCGCCCCGGGAGAAGGCGTCGAAGGCGGCCTGCCGGTCGGTCTTGCCCGGCTCCGCCGCGCCGGTCAGCCCCTGGCCGACCATCCTGTCCCGCAGGAACTCGAAGGTCTTGACGTTCTCCGGGGAGTCGATGGCGTAGGCCTCCTCGTTGTCGGTGTAGCCGCCACCGCCCGCGAGCAGCCACATCATCGTCTCGGCCTGCGCCTCCTCGCGGCCCAGCGGCAGCGCGAAGGGGGTGGGCACGCCTGCGGCCTTGAGCTTCTTCGCGGCCGCCTCCAGGTCGGCCCAGCTCTTGGGCTGCCAGCCGCCCTTGGCGTCCTTGGCGAGCACGCCGGCGTCGGTCAGCAGCTTCTCGTTGTAGAAGAGCAGCCGGGTGCTGGAGACGAAGGGCATGCCGTACTGGACGCGCTTGACCTTGCCCGCGTCCGCGAGCGGGGCGAGGAAATCGGCCTCGGTCTTCACGGCGAGCAGTTCGTCGGCCGTGTACAGCTTGCCGGCGGCCGCGTAGTCGGCGTAGGCGCCGATCTGTGCGATGTCGGGCGCCTTCCCGGCCTTGACCATCTCGGCGACCTTGGCGTCGACCTCGGACCAGGAGTAGACGCTGACCTCGACCTTGATGCCGGGGTGGTCCTTCTCGAAGCCCGCGGCGAGGTCCTTCCAGTAGCCGGACGAGGAGTTCTGCGGATTGTCCCCGTAGTCGGCCGCCACGACCCGCAGGGTCACCTCGTTGTCCTCGGTGAGGCTCTCCATGCTGCCGCAGCCGGTCAGCGTCACGGCGGTCAGGCACAGTGCGGCGCCTGCCGCGGCCAGGCTCAGGTAACGGCCCTTCACGGTTCTCGATCCACCCCTTGTTGTCCGTACGATCAACGTAAGGTCTACACCACTTTGGCGGCTCTTCCACATCCGGGCCAGGGGGAGGTCCCGAATTTGTATGGCAGGTCAACAATCCCTCTCAATGGACTAGACCTTTCCCCGCCGAGCACGCGAGACTGTCACCTGTGAAACCCGTGAAACACGTCATCGCCCTCGATGTGGGCGGCACCGGGATGAAGGCCGCCCTCGTCGGCGAGGACGGCACCCTGCTCCACGAGGCGCGCCGCGCCACCGGCCGTGAGCGGGGCCCCGAGGCCGTCGTCGAGACGATCCTGGACTTCGCCGCCGAGCTCGGCGTGCTCGGCCGCGAACGGTTCGGCCGCCCCGCCTCGGCGGCGGGGGTCGCCGTCCCCGGCATCGTCGACGCCGAGAACGGGATCGCCGTCTACGCCGCGAACCTCGGCTGGCGCGACGTACCGATGCGCGAGCTGCTCGGCGGGCGGCTCGGGTCGCTCCCGGTGGCGCTGGGCCACGACGTGCGCACGGGCGGGCTCGCCGAAGGCCGCATCGGGGCGGGGCGCGGCGCCGACCGCTTCCTGTTCGTCCCGCTCGGCACCGGCATCGCGGGCGCCATCGGCATCGCGGGCCGCATCGAGGCGGGCGCCCACGGCTACGCCGGGGAGATCGGCCACATCGTGGTCCGCCCCGGCGGCCCCGCCTGCGGCTGCGGGCAGTACGGCTGCCTGGAGACCCTGGCCTCCGCCTCCGCCGTCAGCCGTGCCTGGGCGGCGGCCTGCGGCAATCCGGAGGCGGACGCCGCGGACTGCGCCAAGGCCGTCGAGTCCGGCGACCCGGCGGCACGCGAGGTGTGGCGGACCGCCGTCGGCGCCCTCGCCGACGGCCTGGTCACCGCGATCACCCTGCTGGACCCGCGCACGCTGATCATCGGTGGCGGGCTGGCGGAGGCGGGGGAAACCTTGTTCACACCCCTACGGGCGGCCGTCGAGGAACGCGTGACGTTCCAGCGCCTGCCCCACATCGTGCCGGCGGCCCTCGGGGACACCGCCGGATGCCTGGGCGCAGGGCTGCTCGCCTGGGACCTACTCGCCACGGAGGTACCTGCCTGATGTCCGGAAGCGCACAGAGCACCGTTCTCTCCGGCGCCAGAGTGGTCCTGCCCACCGGAACCGTGGCGGGCGGCCGCGTCATCGTCGCCGGCGACCGCATCGCGGGCAGCGCCGAGGAGGGGGCGCGGACCGTCGACCTGTCCGGGCACTGGATCGTCCCCGGCTTCGTGGACATGCACAACCACGGCGGCGGCGGAGCCTCCTTCACCTCCGGCACCGCCGAGGAGGTGCTCCAGGGCGCGCGCACCCACCGCGAGCACGGCACCACCACCCTCGTCGCCTCCACCGTCACCGGCGACCTGGACGAGCTGGCCCGACGCGCCGCCCTGCTCGCCGAGCTGACGCAACAGGGCGAGATCGCGGGCATCCACTTCGAGGGCCCCTTCATCAACCCCTGCCGCAAGGGCGCCCACAAGGAGGAGCTGCTCCGCGACCCCGACCCGGCCGAGGTCCGCAAGCTGGTGGACGCCGCCCACGGCGCCGCCCGCATGGTCACCCTCGCCACCGAACTCCCCGGCGGCCTGGACTCCGTACGGCTGCTGACCGAGCACGGGGTCATCGCCGCGATCGGCCACACCGACTCCACGTACGACCAGACGCGCCAGGCCATCGACGCGGGCGCGACCGTGGCCACCCACCTCTACAACGCGATGCCGGGGATGGAGCACCGCGCCCCGGGGCCGATCGCCGCGCTGCTGGAGGACGAGCGGGTCACCGTCGAGCTGATCAACGACGGCACCCACCTGCACCCGGCGATGCTGGAACTGGCCTTCCACCACGCGGGCGCCCACCGGGTCGCGCTGATCACCGACGCGATGGACGCGGCCGGCTTCGGCGACGGGACCTACCACCTGGGCGCGCTGGAGGTGGAGGTCAAGCAGGGCGTGGCCCGCCTCGTCGAGGGCGGTTCGATCGCCGGCTCCACCCTCACCCTGGACACCGCCTTCAAGCGGTCGGTCACCCTGGACCGGCTCCCGGTGGAGTCCGTGGTCCAGGCGATCTCCGCCAATCCCGCCAAACTGCTCGGCCTCTACGACGAGGTGGGCTCGCTGGAGCCCGGCAAGTACGCCGACCTGGTGGTCCTCGACGCCGCGTTCGACGTCAAGGGCGTCATGCGGCGCGGCGAATGGATCGTCAGCCCGCCGGGTCCGCCGCTGGTCTGAGCGGGTATCCGGCGGAGCGGACCACCGGGGGGACTGGGCCGCCCGCACTTCTTTTTGGCATGATCCCGGCACACACCGAGACCGGGGCTTGCCATGATCCTGACCGTGACGCTCAACACCGCACTCGACGTCACCCACCGCGTACCGCAGTTGCTCCCGCACGCCTCGCACCGGGTCACCACCGTGACCGAACGCCCCGGCGGCAAGGGCCTCAACGTGGCCCGGGTGCTGGCGGCGCTCGGCCACGAGGTCACGGCGACCGGCTTCGCGGGCGGCCGCACGGGCGAGACGGTACGCGAACTGCTCGCCGAGGCGGGCGGGGTGACGGACGCCCTGCTGCCCTGCGCGGGCACCACCCGCCGCACCCTGGCCGTGGTCGACGCGGCCTCGGGCGACACCACGCAGTTCAACGAGCCGGGGCCGCACATCGGTTCCGCGGAATGGGCCCGGTTCCTGGAGCGCTACGAGGAGCTGGTCGCGGGCGCCGACGCGGTGGCCCTGTGCGGCAGCCTGCCACCGGGCGTGCCCGTCGGCGCGTACGCCACCCTCGTCCGGGCGGCCCGCGCCGCCGGGGCGCCAGTGCTGCTGGACACCAGCGGAGAGGCCCTGCGCCGCGGGGTCGCCGCCCGCCCCGAGATGATCAAGCCGAACGCGGCCGAGCTCGCCGAGCTGACGGGATCCCGCGAACCCCTCCAGGCCACCCGCGACGCCCGCCGCCGGGGCGCCCACGCCGTGGTCACCTCGCTCGGCCCGGGCGGCCTGCTGGCGGCCACCGCCGAGGGCACCTGGCAGGCGGCCCCGCCCCGCACCCTGGCAGGCAACCCGACCGGAGCCGGCGACTCCGCCGTCGCGGGCCTGCTCTCCGCCCTCACCGAAGGCCTGGACTGGCCGGACCGGCTGACCCGCGCGGTCGCCCTGTCGGCGGCCACCGTCCACGCCCCCACGGCGGGAGACTTCGACCCCCGCACCTACGAGGAGGTACGGGGGGCGGTGCAGGTCACGGCCGCGTAGGCGCCGTCGCGGGGCCGGGCGTCAGCCCTTTTCGAGCCAGAACTGGTCGATGTTGACGTTGCACTTGTTGCCGGTCTCGCAGGACAGCTTGATCGTGTTCGTGCCCTTGTCGAGGGTGACCTGGCCCCAGGTGGTCTGCCACCCCTTCTCCCAGTCCCCCTTGGGGGACTTGGCGAAGTTCCGCATGCTCAGGGGCGTGCTGTTCGGCTTCCCGTTCACGGCCAGGGTGCCGTCGGCGTCCTCGCCGGGGATGCCGAACCGGACGTAGAGCCGGTAAGTGCCCGCCTTGGGGACCTCCAGCGTCCAGGTGACCGCCGCGCCCGGCTGGTTGAAGTTGCCGACGTACTGGCCGCCGGTGCTCTTGGCGCCGGGCACCGTGGTCAGCCAGTTCGCTCCTCCCGTGAGGGCCATGCCGGAGCCGGCCGCCTCGCCCTTGGGCAGCGGCGCCTCCGAGGAAGACGGGGAGCCGCTCGGCCGGGGGGAGCCGGAGTTCTGCGGCTGTGCCGGCTGCTGGCCGCTCGCGGTGTTGCCCTGGTCGGCCTTGTCCTTGTCCTTGTCGCCGAAGGCCAGGGCCGCGCCGATGCCGATCACGACCGCCGCCACCACCGCGACCGCCGCGATCAGCATGCCCTTGCGGCTGGAGCCGCCGCCGTGGCCGCTGCCGTGGCCCGGTGCGGGGACCTGCGCGGTGGCGTGCTGCTGCTGGGGCGGGACGCCGTAGCCGCCCGCCTGGAGCGCCTCGGGGGCCTGGTACTGGGCCTGGTAGGCCGGGGGCTGCTGCTGCGGGACCTGCCCGCGCTGGCCGCCGTACGTCCGCTCGCCGACCGTCCGCACCTGGTTGTACGAGGTACGGGGGACGCCGGGCTGGGCACCGGGCTGACCACCGCCCGTCGGACCGGGGAAGCCGTATCCACCGCCCGAGCTGGGCGGGGTGGCTCCGGCGGCCTGGCCGTCCGCGTAGAGGTATCCGAACGGATCGTCGTCCTCGGGCTTGTTCGCCCCGCTGTTCGGGCCGTTGTTCGCGGGCGTCGTCATCGCAGGTCACTCCTTTCGACCCACGGGAGCCTACCCCGAACACGTGCACCCACGGGCGGCCGATCGCCTCAGCCCGCCCGCCGGTGGGCCTTGGAACGGGACCTCTTCTCGATGTACATCCTCTGGTCGGCCGAGCGCAGCACCTCGTCCGCCGACATGCCGCAGCTGGCCCAGCCGATGCCGAAACTGGCCCCGACCCGCACCGCGCGGCCGTCGACCCGGATCGGCGGGATGATCGCGTTGCGCAGCCGCACGGCCAGATCGGCGGCGTCGGCGGCACCGAGCCCGTCGGCCAGGACGACGAATTCGTCACCACCCAGCCGGGCGACGGTGTCACCGTCCCTGACGCAGGTCGTCAGACGCCGCGCCACCTCGATGAGCACCGCGTCACCCGTGTGGTGACCGAACCGGTCGTTGATCGACTTGAAGCCGTCGAGGTCGCAGAAGAGCACCGCGAGGCCCTTCGTCCCGTCGTCGATGTCCGCCGCGGGCGCCACCGTGTGCACGTGGTGGTCGTACGGCCCGGCGCCCGCCGCGGGAGCCGCTCCCGGGCAGGGGCCCTGGCCGCCGGGGTCGGGGCCCGCGCCCGGCCCGCCGGGCGCGCCGGCGTACTCGTAGGGGTCGGGGAAGCCGTCGGACCGGAACCCGTGCTCGCCGCCGGCCCCCGCGGCCGCGCCGCCCCGCTCGTAGGCCGCGTCCAGCGCCTCGACGGCCGTCGCCCGCACCGACTGCGGCCTGCGGCACAGCCGGGCCCCCAGCCGGGAGCGCAGCTCGGCGCTGTTGGGCAGGCCGGTCAGCGAATCGTGGCTGGCCCGGTGGGCGAGCTGGAGCTCGTGGCGCTTGCGCTCCTCGATGTCCTCGACGTGCGTGAGCAGGAACCGCGGTCCGTCGGCAGCGTCCGCGACCACGGAATTGCGCAGCGAGACCCATACGTACGTGCCGTCGCGCCGCCCCAGCCGCAGCTCGGCGCGGCCGCCCTCGGCGGAGGTCCGCAGCAGGGTCCCGATGTCCTCGGGATGGACCAGGTCGGAGAAGGAGTACCGGCGCAGCACGGAGGCGGGCCGCCCCAGCAGCCGGCACAGGGCGTCGTTGGTCCGCAGCAGCCGGCCGTGCTGGTCCCCGCCCATCTCGGCGATGGCCATCCCGCTGGGCGCGTACTCGAACGCCTGCCGGAAGGACTCCTCGCTGGCCCGCAGCGCCTGCTGCTCGCGTTCGAGCCGGACGAGGGCCCGCTGCATGTTGGCGCGGAGCCTGGCGTTGCTGATCGCAATCGCTGCCTGGAAGGCGTACATCTGGAGCGCCTCGCGCCCCCACGCGCCGGGGCGGCGCCCGTTGCGCGGTCTGTCCACCGAAATGACACCCAGAAGTTCCCCGCCGGACGCATACATGGGGGCGTAGAGCCGGTCCTCGGGGTGCCACTCGTCCTCGAAGCGCGGATCGGGGCCCTCGGTGTGCCACTGGGGTACGTCGTCCTCCAGGAGGACCCAGCCCTCGGTGTGCGGGATGAAGCGCAGGCCGTCCCAGCTCTCCCCCATCGTCAGGCGGCGCTCCCACGAGGAACGGGAGCCGACGCGACCGGTGATGAGGGCTTCGGCGGCGGGGTCGCCGGCGAAGGCGGCGACGACGAGATCCCCGTCAGGGCGTACGAGGTTGACACAGGCGAGTTCGTAGCCGAGGCCCACGACGATGCCGTCCACGACGGTCTGCAGGGTGTCCGCCAGGCTCCTGGCCGTATTGAGCTCGGCCACCACCTGGTGAAGCTGCCGCAGGGTCGCAAGACGGACGTACGGCTCCGACTCGGTCTCCATTGCTCGCTCTCCCCGAGACCTCGACAGCAACTCCAGGTTTGTCATCGGCGTTTCGTTGCGGTGTCCCGTCCACTGAATCACAGTGAGCTGTGCCGCAGGTACACAGGGTCAACAAATCTTGCTCTCTGTGACTCAAGTCACATGAGATGAATAAAGGTGCCCTCTGGGGGTGGTGCGGGCTGGGAGCGCTCCCCTGCCTTCCCGCACGCAAACGATACGCCCGGGCCTAGGCCGAGGGGCGGGGACGCGGCTCGGACCAGGGCCCGATGTGCGCGGCGGGAGGGCGAGACTAGCGTTCCCGGCCTGCCGAATACGACCCCTGTTCCCCTGGCTCCCGTTCCGACCCTTCATCCTGAGGGGGTGAGCAACGACGAGTTCCGGGCCGCGATGTCCCGACTGGCGGCAGGCGTGTGCCTGGTCACCGCGCACGAGGTGCCCCTGACGGCGGACGGCCCGCGCGGCGAGGACGTCGGCATGACCGCGACGGCCTTCATGTCGGTGTCCCTGGAACCGCCGCTGGTACTGGTGAGCCTGCGCGAGGGCTCCCGGATGGACGACCTGCTGGCGGAGCAGCCGCTGTGGGCGGTCTCCCTGCTGGCCGACCACCAGTTGCAGGTGGCGGGGCGCTTCGCGATGAAGGGCCGGATCAGCGACCGCCTGCTCTTCGCGGACCTGCCCTACGTGCGGGGCGAGGCCTCGGGGGCCCCGCTGCTGTCGGGCGCGCTGGCCACGCTGGAGTGCCGTACCGAGGACCGGGTCCCGGCCGGCGACCACACCCTGGTGATCGGCCGCGTCCTGACCTCGGCCCTGCCGTCCCCGGAGGGCGCGCCGCTGACCTACTTCCGCGGACGCTACCGCCACCTGGCCGGTTAGGCCGCCTCGTACGGGGCCCGGGCCCGTGGGCCCGTGGGCCGTTACCAGTCGCGGCCGGTGCGGCCGCGCTTCGTCTCGGAGCGGGCCTTCTTCTCGCGCAGGCGCCGCTCGTTGATCCCCTTCGGGATCTTCGTGGCGCGCCGCGGCTTGGGCGGCGGGGCCGTGGCCTCGGCGAGCAGCGAGGCAAGCCGGACCAGGGCCATCTCCCGGTTGCGCCACTGCGAGCGGTGCTCCGACGCCCGTACGGTGACCACCCCGTCCACCAGCCGCCCGGCGAGCCGCTCCAGCGCGCGCTCCTTCCACACCTGCGGCAGCGCCTTCGTCGCGGCCAGGTCGAACAGCAGCTCCACCCGGGAGTCCGAGGTGTTCACGTGCTGGCCGCCCGGTCCGGAGGAACGCGAGAACCGCCAGGCGAGCTCCGCCTCGGGGAGCACGACCGAACCGCGGATGACATGGGGACCAGGCATGCCCCCCATGATCCCGCCCCGGGCCGCGGCCGTCACCCGCATTTCCCCTCCGCTTTCCCCGCCGCGGAACCCGCGGGCCCCCTCGTCGCGTTATGAAGAGCAGCGGTAACTTGGCCCCACCTCGCGGCCATGCGACGACTGCGACGACGAAGGGACACCAGTCAAAATGGCAGTAAGCCTGTCCAAGGGCGGCAACGTCTCGCTCACGAAGGAGGCCCCGGGCCTCAGTGCCGTCACGGTCGGCCTCGGCTGGGACGTCCGGACGACGACCGGTGTCGACTTCGACCTCGACGCCTCGGCCATCGCGGTCAACGCCATGGGCAAGGTCGTCTCCGACGGGCACTTCGTCTTCTTCAACAACAAGTCCACCCCGGACCAGACCATCGTCCACACCGGTGACAACCGCACCGGCGAGGGCGCCGGCGACGACGAGGCCATCAAGGTCAACCTCGCGGGCCTGCCCGCCGAGGTCGACAAGATCGTCTTCCCGGTCTCCATCTACGACGCCGACTCCCGCAGCCAGAACTTCGGCCAGGTCCGCAACGCGTACATCCGCGTCGTGAACCAGGCCGGCGGCGCCGAGATCGCCCGCTACGACCTCTCCGAGGACGCGGCCACCGAGACCGCCATGGTCTTCGGCGAGCTCTACCGCAACGGCGCCGAGTGGAAGTTCCGCGCGGTCGGCCAGGGTTACGCCTCCGGCCTCACCGGCATCGCCCAGGACTTCGGCGTCAACGTCTGAGTTCCGCCCGGCGCACACGAAGCCCCCTCCCGGCCGGGGAGGGGGCTTCGCCCTGCGGGGCCCGTACCCGGCTTCGCGTTCGGCCAGAGTGCGCCGGGTGATCCTCCAGCCGCTCCGCCGGCCGGCTGGTCGGCCTCGCCGCCACCCTCGCCGCCCTCCTGGAGGACCGCTTCCGCGCGGCGGGCCGCAACGGCGTACGGATCGCCGTCCTGGACGACAACCCGGGCGCCCTCGCGTTCTGGCAGGGCCGAGGGCTACACCGTCCTGCACCACGCCAAGGACCTGGAACGCGGCCGCGACTGCACGGTCCTGCGCAAGCCCCTCCGGGCGGTCCAAGGCCCGGGCGCCTTCCCGGCTGCGGAGCTCTAGGAGGTGGCCCGCGCGGTGGGGCGGCCCTCGCCGTACAGCCAGACGTCCCAGACCTTCTTCAGGTCGCGGCCCGTCTTCTGGTCGGCGTACGCGGTGAAATCGGCCGTGCTCGCGTTCCCGTACCGGTGGTCGGCGGCCCAGCCGCGCAGCAGGGCGAAGAACTTCTCGTCCCCCACCTCCTGCCGGATGCGCTGCAACACCATCGCCCCGCGGTAGTACACCGGCGCCTCGGAGATCTCCTCGGGCCCGGGCGGCGCGGCCGGCGGGAACGCGGCCCAGTCGGAGGCCGCCTCCGGGTCGACGTCCGTGTCGCCCGCGAGGAAGGCGTCGAAGTACTGCTGCGCGGTGGTCCCGCCGCGGTCCTCCGACCACAGCCATTCCGCGTAGGTCGCGAAGCCCTCGTTGAGCCACATGTCCTTCCAGGACTTCGGCGAGACCGAGTCGCCGAACCACTGGTGCGCCAGCTCGTGCAGGACGAGCTTCTCGTCGGGGGCACCGGAGAAGACGGGTTTGGTCTGCGTCTCCAGCGCGTACGTGAGGGAGCCTTCCGGAAACACGATCGCGCCCGCGGTACCGAACGGGTACGGCCCGAAGCGGCCGCTCCCCCACTCCACCATCTCCGGCAGCCGCGCCAGCGCCGGCGCGCTCTTCGCCGCCTCGCCCGGCACCACGGCGTCGTACAGGGCGACTCCGGACGGCGTCCGGCCGGTCGTCACCTTGAACTTCCCGACGGCGGCGACGGCCAGGTAGCTCGCCATCGGCTGCGGGCTGTGCCAGCTGAACCGGGTCCGCCCCTCCGCGGTGTCGGTGCGCGAGGCCAACTCGCCGTTGGAGACCGCCTCGTAGCCCTTGGGCACGGTCAGGGTGATGTCGTACGTCGCCTTGTCGCTGGGGTGGTGGTTGCCGGGGAACCAGGCCATCGACCCGACCGGCTCGCCGACACCGACCGCCCCGTCGTCCGTGGTGATCCAGCCCTCCTTGGAGCGGTCCGGATCGGTGAGGGGCTGCGGCTTCCCGCGGTAGTCCACCTCCGTACGGAAGACCTCGCCCTTCTCCAGGTCCTCGGCCGGACGCACCGTCAGCTCCCGCCCGCTGCGGTTGTACCGGGCCGCGGCCCCCTGCACGGTGACCTCCTCGACCCGCAGGCCGCTGAAGTCGAGGTTGAAGGAGCTGAGGCCCTGTTCGGCGCGGGCGGTGATGACGGCGGTCGCGTTCAACTCCCCGTCCGCCGGGTCGTAGTCGAGGTCCAGGTCGTAGTGCTCCACCTGGTAGCCGCCGTTGCCGGCCTTGGGGAAGTACGGGTCGCGCAGCCCCGACGCACCCGGCCGCCCATGCACCGTGCTGCCCGTACACCCCGTGGTCAGGGCGATCAGGGCGGCAGCGGCGGGGACGGCCAGGCGGGAGAACGCGCGGTGTTTCACGCGCTCGATCCTATGTGCGCATGCTGATGCGGTTCGGGTTGTTTCTGCGGATTACTTCTCCAGGGCGTCGGCTTACTTCTCCAGGGCGTCGACGCCCGCCTTGGCGTACTTCTCGTCCAGGTCGCCGCTCGGGGCGCCCGCCACGCCGATGCCCGCCACCGGCGCGCCCTTGGCCTGCACCGGGGTACCACCGCCCAGGAAGAGGGTGCCGGGGATGTCCTTCAGGTTCGGGGCCTGGGCGAGGCGGCCCGCGAGGACCGAGGTCGGGGCGTTCCAGGACACCGCGGTGTAGGCCTTGCGCTGCGCCGACTCGTAGGACTGCGGGCCCGCGCCGTCGCCGCGCAGCGTGACGATGGTGTTGCCGTTGCGGTCCACGACCGCCACCGTCACCTTCTGGTTCTCCTTCTGCGCGGCCTCCAGCGCGGCCTGGGCCGCTCGGGTGGCGGCGTCGACGGTGAGGTGCGTCGTGGTGGTGAAGTTCTTCTCGTTCGTCTCCCCGTCCTTCTTCGCCACGGCGGCGGCCGGGGCCGACCCCGGCTGCGCGGCGCTGGCGCTGACCGCGCCGAAGGTGCCGGCGCCGAGTGCGACGGCGAGGGCGGTACCGGTGAGAACGCGGGTGCGGGTCTTCATGTCTGCTGCTCCTGAGGGCGTCGGCGAGGCGGCTGGTCCGCCGGGGGCTCCTTCGGTGTTCCGCTGGGGCTCCGTCGGTGCTTCCAGCCTGCGGCCGCGCACCCCGCCCGCCGGTCCCCGTACCGGCTCGGGACGGCTGCCGCACCGGATGACCCCGGGGTCGACCGATCGGTCGATGCGGAGCCGGTGCGGATCCGGATTGGCTGGTCAAAGGGGCACGATGGAGGTGCCCGCCCGATCCGCACACCTGCCCGAGACCCATCCGCACCGCGTCGCCCCGCACCACCCTCCATCGCCCGCATCGCCCCGCACCACCCTCCATCACCCCGCATCACTCCGCCCCGCCACACCCCGCACCCACCGCACGAGGAGCCCGCGTGACCCACCCACCGCCGCGGAAGGCCGACACCCGCGCGCTGGCGGCCGTCATGCACACCGCGTTCTTCCTGCTGCTCGCCGCCTCCGTGGCCCGCTTCCTGCTGCGCCACCCCGGCTCGCCCAGTACCCCGTGGATCATCGCCCTCAGCGTCGCCCTGGCCCTGCTGTACGTCCTCGGGCCCGCGCTCGGAGCCGCCCCCACCCTGCGGCGGCTGCTCTGGCTCGGGCTCGTGGTGGCGGCCTGGGTGGTGCTCGTCGTCCTCGCGCCGAGCTTCGCGTGGTGCGCCGTACCGCTCTTCTACACCGCGCTGCGGACCCTGCCCCCGCGGGCGGCGGTCGTCCTCGTGGCCCTGCTCACCGTCTTCGTCGTGGCCGCCCAGCTGAAACTGTCCACCGCCTTCGACCCGAACCTGCTGCTGGCCCCGCCGGCCGTCGCCGCACTGGCCACCGCCGTCTTCGTCCACATGGAGCGCCAGGCCCAGGCCCAGCGGGCCCTGATCGACGACCTGATCCGGACCCGCCGGGAGCTGGCCGCCACCGAACGCCGCGAAGGGACCCTCGCCGAACGCCAGCGGCTGTCCATGGAGATCCACGACACCCTCGCCCAGCACCTGTCCAGCCAGCAGATGCTGCTCCAGGCCGCCGACCGCACCTGGGACACCGACCCGGCCACCGCCCGGGCCCACGTCCGCACCGCCACCGACATCGCCGCCCGCGGCCTCGCGGAGGCCCGGCGGCTCGTCCACGACCTGGCCCCGCCGGAACTCGAAGGCGACGCCGGCCTGGCCCAGGCCCTGCGCGCCCTGGACGCGGGCCCCGGCATCGACGTCCGCTTCCACCTGGAGGGCACCCCGGGGCCCCTGCCCGACCGCGTCCAGTCGGCGCTGCTGCGCATCGCGCAGGGCGCGCTGGCCAACGTCCGCGAGCACTCCGGGGCCCGCACCGCGGCCCTCACCCTGAGCTACCTCGGCGACCAGGTCGTCCTGGACATCGCGGACGACGGCCGGGGCTTCGCCGCACCCGGGCCGGCAGCCGCCGCGGACCGCGGGCACGGCCTGCCCGCCATACGCGCCCGCGTCCGCCAGCTGGGCGGGACCCTCACCGTCGAATCCGCCGCGGGCGAGGGCACCGTCCTGTCCGCCGCCATCCCCCTGGAGCGCCACCCGTGACCACGATCCTGCTGTGCGACGACCACGCGGTGGTCCGCGCCGGCCTGCTGGCCCTCCTGGGCAGCGCGCCGGACATCGAGGTCCTCGGCGAGGCCGGCAGCGGCGAGGAGGCGGTGGCCCTCGCCGCGAAACTCCGCCCCCAGGTGGTCCTCATGGACCTCCAGCTCGGGGAGGGCATCGACGGCGTCGAAGCCACCCGCCGCATCACCGCCCTCCCGAACCCGCCCGCACCGCCGCACGTCCTGGTGCTCACCACGTACGACACCGACGCCGACATCACCCGGGCGATCGGAGCGGGCGCGACGGGCTACCTCCTGAAGGCGGAACGCCCCGAGGAGCTGTTCTCGGCGATCCACTCCGCGGCCCAGGGCCGCACCACCCTCTCCGCGCCGGTGGCCAGCCGCGTCATGGCCCACATGCGCGGCTCCCGCCCCACCCTGACCGACCGCGAGCTGGACATCCTCGGCCAGCTCGCCCGCGGCCTGGGCAACCGGGACATCGCCCGGGCGCTGTTCATCAGCGAAGCCACCGTCAAGACCCACCTGGGGCGCATCTACGACAAGCTCGGCGTGGACACCCGCGCGGGCGCCGTCTCGGTGGCGAAGGAACAACGCCTCCTGCCCTGACCGGGTCCCGCCCCGGGCCCGGCGGGGCCGGAGCGCCGGGGGTGACGGAGGCCGGCCGGCCGGGGGTGACGGACGGCGGAGCGCCGGGCGCGGCGGACCCGTGACACCATCGGGTACGTGCTCGACATCGGCTACTCCCTCTCCCGGCGCTTCCCGGACCCCCCGCAGACCGACTACCGCTCGGCGGACGTCCACTCCCTGCGCCACGACCTGTTCTGCGGCGACGTCTACCTCGCCGACACGAACGCGGACCGCGAAGTGTCCACGGCCTGGGGATGGGTGCCCGTACTCGACTTCGCCTGGGCCCTGTGCGACATCGTCGAACAGCTCGACCAGGACCCGCGGGGCAGCCGCTCCTCCCACCGCCAGTACGCCGAACTCGACTTCACCGAATCCACCGACCGCATGCTCTTCGAGCGCCGCTTCGGATGGGTCGACATCGAAGCCGACTGGATGCCGCCCGAAGAGGCCCCGCTGACCTTCAGCCACCGACTGCTGCGCCGCGAGGCCCGGGACTTCCTGCACGACCTCATCGCCGACCTCGTCGACATGCACGAGGGCCTGGGCGACAACCCCGTGGTCTGGACCCTCCAGTCCCGCTTCCCGCGCGTCCCCGCGTAGCGGGCCGGCGGCCCGGCGCCGGCTAGCCCAGCACCCGCAGCCCCAGCTGCGCCGCCAGCGCCGGGGCCAGGTCGAACAGCTGCCCGGGGCTGATCACCGCCCCGGACAGGGCGTCCACCCCGCGCGCGATGTCCAGCTCCGCGGCCCCGCGCAGGTCCACGTCCGCCAGCCGCGCCCCGGTGAAGTCCGCCCCGCGCAGCGCACAGCCCCGGAACTCCACCCGCTCCAGCACCGCCCCGCCGAAGTCCGGCTCCACCAGTACGCACTCCTCGAAGACGACGTCCTTCAGCCGGGCCGTCCGCAGGTTCAGGTAGTCGATCTTGCCGCCGCGGACCACCACCCGCTCCCACACCGACCCGTGCAGCTGTACCCCGCCCAGGCGCGCCTCCAGCAGCTCCACGTCCCGCAGCGAAGCCCCGGACAGGTCGGTCCCCACCCCGCGGATCCCCTCCAGCACCGAATCCAGGACCCGTGCCTTCGCCAGCCCCGCCTCGTCCAGCGCGCACCGCCGCAGCGCGCAGTCCATGAACCGGGCGCCGATCCCCTCCTGCCCCGCCAGGTCCAGGTCCGCGAACTCCAGCCCGTCGTAGTCCCCGTCCGGCTCCAGCTCACCGCCCTCCCAGGGGGTCAGCTCAGGGAGCCGCACCTCCGGCCGCCGCGCCGCACCCACCGTCTCCCGCTGCCCCTTGCGCACCATGCCCCCATCCTCCCGGACTCAGCTGGTGCCGCCGAGCCGCCGCAGCGGCTCGTCCGTCAGCCGGTACACCGCCCACTCGTCCTGCGGGCGGGCCCCCAGGGCCTCGTAGAAGGCGATCGTCGGCTCGTTCCACTTCAGCACCGACCACTCCAGCCGCTCGTACCCGCGCTCCACGCAGATCCGCGCCAACTCCGCCAGCAGCGCCTTGCCGTGGCCGCCGCCGCGCACGCCCGGCCGTACGTACAGGTCCTCCAGGTAGATGCCGTGCACCCCGCGCCACGTCGAGAAGCTGAGGAACCACACCGAAAAGCCGACCGGCTCCCCGTCCTCCGTCTCCGCGATGTGCGCGAACGCCGCCGGCCGCTCCCCGAACAGCGCCTCCCGCAACTGCTCCTCGGTCGCCCGCGCCTCGTGCGGCACCCTCTCGTACTCCGCGAGCTCGCGGATCATGGCGTGGATGACGGGCACATCGGCGACGGCAGCGCTACGGATCATCCGAACAGCCTACGGAGCGCACCACCCCGCCCGCACCGGCCACAAGGCCGCCTCCTCCGCCTCAAAACCCGGCATCGCGTACCTGGACACCCTCGCGAAACGCGGTGTAGCAACTCCCCCATGACGATCAACGGCGGCATCTCCTTCTGGTACGCGACCGACCCCACCGCCACCGCCCGGCCACCCCGCGCCCCCCTCACCAGCGACTCCACCGCGGACGTGGTGATCGTCGGCGGCGGCTACACCGGGCTGTGGACCGCCTACTACCTCAAGACGGCCGCCCCCGACCTGCGCGTCACCGTCCTCGAACAGAAGTTCTGCGGCTACGGGGCCTCCGGCCGCAACGGCGGCTGGCTCTACAACGGCATCGCCGGCCGCGACCGCTACGCCCGGCGCCACGGCCACCAGGCCGCGCAGCGCCTCCAGCAGGCCATGAACGAGACCGTCACCGAGGTCATCGACGTCGCCGCGAAGGAAGGCATCGACGCCGACGTCCACCGCGGCGGCGTCCTCGAAGTCGCCCGCACCCCCGCCCAGCTCAGCCGCCTCAAGGCCTTCCACGAGGCCGAACTCGCCTTCGGCGAAACCGACCGCGAGCTCTACGACGCCGTCGAGACCCGCGCCCGCCTCGACATCGCCGACGCGGTCGGCGCCGGCTGGACCCCGCACGGCGCCCGCATCCACCCCTGGAAGCTCGCCAAGGGCCTCGCGGCCGCCTGCGAACGCCTCGGCGTGGTCGTCCACGAGTCCACCCCGGTCACCGAGATCCGCGCGGGCCGGGCCCTGACCCCGTACGGCACGGTCCGCGCCCCGTACGTCCTGCGCTGCACCGAGGGCTTCACGGCCGCCCTCAAGGGCCAGAAGCGCTCCTGGCTCCCGATGAACTCCTCGATGATCGCGACGGCCCCGCTCCCGGAGTCGACGTGGGCGCAGTTGGGCTGGTCGGGGCGGGAGGTGCTGGGTGACATGGCCCACGCCTACATGTACGCCCAGCGCACCGCGGACGACCGCATCGCGATCGGCGGCCGCGGCATCCCGTACCGCTTCGGCTCCCGCACCGACACCGACGGCACGACCCAGCCCGCCACGATCGCGTCCCTGACCGCCCTGCTGACGTCCTTCTTCCCGGCCCTCACCGGGGTGGAGATCACCCACGCCTGGTCGGGGGTCCTGGGCGTGCCCCGCGACTGGTGCGCCACCGTCACCCTGGACCGCACGACGGGCCTCGGCTGGGCGGGCGGCTACGTCGGCTCGGGCGTGGCCACCGCCAACCTCGCGGCCCGCACCCTGCGCGACCTGGTCCTGGGGACACCACCGAGCTGACCGCCCTCCCCTGGGTCGACCACCGCGTCCGCCGCTGGGAGCCGGAGCCCTTCCGCTGGCTCGGCGTCCACGCCCTCTACGCGGCCTACCGCGAGGCGGACCGCCGCGAAGCGGCCACCCACCGCCCCACCACGACCCCCCTGGCCCACCTGGCCGACCGCATCTCGGGCCGCCACTGACCCCCGCCGAGCACGCAGAAGACCCCGGACCGCGACGGTCCGGGGCCTTCTCCCAGAGCCCCCTGTCGGGTTCGAACCGACGACCCCCGCTTTACAAGAGCGGTGCTCTGGCCAGCTGAGCTAAGGAGGCGTAGCCGCCCTCACTTTACACAGCGGCCCCTCGCCCGGGCCATCACGTTCGTCAAGCCACCGGGTGCCCGCAGCGGTTCGGCGCCGGGCCGGCGCCCGCGAGCGTCAGACGGCACCGACAGCGGCGGAGGTCACGTGTCGGGGTGCTGACAGGAGCGGTGGTTGGGGGTAGGTTCGGGCGGAAGTCCACTTTGGTGGACCAGACCAATTCTTCCTTCCACTCGGATCGTCCGGCACGTTCCTGCCGGTAGAAGGGATTCATCACCATGGCTTCTGTCACCTTCGACAAGGCGACCCGGCTCTACCCCGGCGGCGACAAGCCCGCCGTCGACGAGCTGGAGCTGCACATCGAGGACGGCGAGTTCCTCGTCCTCGTCGGGCCCTCCGGCTGCGGCAAGTCCACCTCGCTGCGCATGCTCGCCGGCCTGGAGGACGTCAACGGCGGTGCCATCCGCATCGGCGACCGCGACGTCACGCACCTGCCGCCCAAGGACCGGGACATCGCGATGGTGTTCCAGAACTACGCGCTGTACCCGCACATGACCGTCGCCGACAACATGGGCTTCGCGCTCAAGATCGCCGGCGAGGACAAGGCGACCATCCGCAAGAAGGTCGAGGACGCGGCGAAGATGCTCGACCTCACCCAGTACCTCGACCGCAAGCCCAAGGCGCTGTCCGGCGGCCAGCGCCAGCGCGTCGCCATGGGGCGGGCCATCGTGCGCAAGCCGCAGGTGTTCCTGATGGACGAGCCGCTGTCGAACCTCGACGCGAAGCTGCGCGTGTCCACGCGTACGCAGATCGCGGCGCTCCAGCGCGACCTCGGGATCACCACCGTCTACGTCACCCACGACCAGGTCGAGGCCATGACGATGGGCGACCGGGTCGCGGTGCTGAAGGACGGTCTGCTGCAGCAGGTCGACACCCCGCGCAACATGTACGACCGGCCGGCGAACCTGTTCGTCGCCGGGTTCATCGGCTCCCCCGCGATGAACCTGGTCGAGGTGCCGATCACCGACGGCGGTGTGAAGTTCGGGGACAGCGTGGTGCCGGTGTCGCGCGAGGCGCTGTCCGCCGCCGCGGACGCGGGCGACCGCACCGTCACGGTGGGCGTGCGTCCCGAGCACTTCGACGTCGGCACCGAGGGCGGTCTGACGATCACGGTCAACGTCGTCGAGGAGCTCGGCGCCGACGGCTACGTCTACGGCCAGACCGCCAAGGCCGACGGCGGCCAGGACATCGTGGTGCGCGTCGGCGGCCGCCAGGTGCCGGAGAAGGGCTCTTCGCTGCACGTGGTGCCGCGGGCCGGCGAGATCCACGTGTTCTCCACCTCCTCCGGCGAGCGGCTCTCCGGCTGAGCCGGGTGACGGTCGACGGGTGACGGTCGACGGGTGACCGCGAGGGGCGTTCCCGGGATTCCGGGGGCGCCCCTGCGCAGAGCGGGCAGAGCACCCCATTCGGGTCCGGTCGTCAACACGTGATTCGAAAAGCCACGTCGAACCATCCCTCGACCGGGTGACTAAATGTCGCCAAATCTTCACCGAGCGCTACTCTCGCCCTCGTGACCCACACTGCCCGCCGTATCGGCCGTTCCCTCGCCCTGGTCCTGCCCGTCGTCCTGGTCCTGTCCGGGACCCTCGCGGTCACCATGGTCCCCTGGGCGGACAACACCCCCTCCCAGATCCTGACCGCGTCCGCCGAGGACGTCTCGGTCCCCGCCAAGCCGCGCGCCGCCCACGAGGTGCTGCGCGACAAGCTGCTCGGTGAGCTGCAGCAGGGCGAGACCCCGGGCGACGTCCTGACGCACCTCCAGCGGGAGGTGGACCGGCGGCCGTCGCTCGCCGAGCACTGCGTGGGGATCGCGCGGGCCCTGGGCCGGGCCGCCGTGGACGCCTACGGTCCGACGAAGGCGCAGTCCTTCGCGCGGCCCGTCTGCGACACGTCGTACGCCTCCGGCGTCGCCTCCATGGGCTGACGGGGCCCGACGTACGCCGTCGCGCGGCCGAGCGGCCTCTACCCTGGCCGCCATGACCGACGTACCTGCCGTACCCCATCCCACCGATTCCGCGGCCGCGTTCCCGGCCTCCCTCGTCCAGGCGCCCACTCAGGCGGTCGTCCTGGCGGGGGGCCAGGGTTCGCGGCTGCGTCCGTACACGGACGACCGGCCCAAGCCGATGGTCGAGATCCCGGGGACGGGAATGCCGATCATCGGGCACCAGTTGGCGTGGCTGGCGTCCGAGGGGGTCACCGACGCGGTGGTGTCCTGCGGGCACCTCGCGGAGGTCCTCCAGGACTGGCTGGCCGAGGCCGAGCTGCCGCTGCGGGTGACGACGGTGGTGGAGGAGGAGCCGCTGGGGCGCGGCGGCGGGCTGAAGTTCGCGGCACGGCGGCTGCCGTACGCGGACCAGCCGTGGTACGCGACGAACGGGGACATCTGGACGCGGTTCTCGCTGCGCGAGATGGCGGCCTTCCACGCCGAGCGCGGGGCGACGGCGACCCTGGCGCTGGCCCGGCCGCGGATCCCGTGGGGGGCGGTGGAGACCAACGAGTTCGGGCAGGTCCTGGACTTCATCGAGTCGCCGCCCTCGCCGTACCTGATCAATGCGGGCGTGTACGTCTTCGGCCCCGAATTCGCCTCCCTGCTGCCGGACTTGGGCGACCACGAGCGGACGACCTTCCCGCGGCTGGCGCGCGAGCGGCGGCTGGCGGGCTTCCCGCTGCCCCAGGGCGCCTACTGGCGGGCGATCGACACGGCGAAGGATCTGACCGAGGCGGCCCGCGAGTTGGCCGCCCAGAGCGGCCCCGGCGGCCTCTGAGTCCCTTGTCCCGCCTCTGAGCCGAGCCCCAAAAGAGGAAGGGCCCGGCGTGCCGTGCACGCCGGGCCCTTCGGGGTGAAGCCCTCAGCCGAGGAGGCCGCCGACCAGGCCGGGCTGGCGCGGCTTGCTGCTGCCGCCTCCGCTGCCGGAGGTGCTGCCCGAGGAGGAGGACGGCGGCTTCGGGGTGGACTGCTTGGGGCTGCTGCCCGCGGTGGAGCCGGTGGTGGTGCCGCGGGTGGCGGTGGGTGACTGGGAGCCGGTTCCCGCCGTCTCGCGGGAGCTCGTACCGGCAGTGGCGCGCCCGGCCTTGGCGGTGGGGCTGCCGGCGCCGGCGGTGGGTTCCGCGGGCTTCGAGGACTGCGGGGCGGTGGGCTGCTGCTGTTGCTGCTTGCCCGGCGGCTGCGGGAGCGGGGAACCCGGCAGGTAGTTGCTGGGGGCCTGGCCCGGGCCGGGCACGGTGACCACGGTGGTGGAGCGGACGGCGCCGCCGAGCACGGAGCCGATGAGCAGGGTGAGCCCGCACACCACGGCGGCCATGACGGAGCCGCGGCGCAGGACGCGCCGGCGCAGCTCCCAGACCTCGGAGCGGGGGCCCAGGGTGCGCCAGGCCTCTCCGGCGAGGCGGCCGTCGAGCGAGTAGACGGGGGCGCCCGCGATGATCAGCGGGCTCCAGGCGGCGAGGTAGATGATGTCGGGGGCGTCGTACGCGGGCACGGTCGCCCAGCTGACCGTCATCAGCAGGGCGGCGGACAGGAGCGCGCCGAAGCAGGCGGCGAACCGCTGCCACAGGCCGAGCACGGTCAGCACGCCCACGATGACCTGGAGGAAGGCCACGCTGAGGCCGGCGCCGACCGGGTGCGCGAGGGCGAAGTCGCGCAGGGGTTCGGCGAGGGCCCAGGGGTGCAGGGTGCGCAGCCAGGTGACCATGGAGCCGCGTTCCCCGCCGTCGAAGTAGACGGGGTCGCACAGCTTGCCCATGCCGGCGTAGATGGAGATGAAGCCGAGGAAGACGCGCAGCGGGAGCAGCACGACACCGAGGTTCATCCGGCGGCCGGGGTAGTACGAGGCCTGCGCCCGGGCCTCGGAGGCCGCGCGGCGGGAGTCGCCGCCGGGGCCGGTGCCGGGCGGGTCGTCGTAGGGGGTGTCGTAGGAGGTGTCGTAGCCGGCCCCGCCGCCGCCCGCGTACGGCGGCGCGTACGGCAGGTCCCGTACGGCGGCCAGCGGGCGCGTGTCGTCGGGGTCGCCGTAGGTGCGCTGGCCGATGACGGTCGGGGTGGCGACGGTGTCCCCGGCGAGGTCGTGTGCGAGGTCCACCCGGGGGATGACCTGGGTGGCTCCGCCGTCGTACTCGTCGTGACCGCGCCCGTGTTCGCGTACGGCCTGGAGGAGTCCTCCCATGGCGGCGGAGTCGCCGCCCGGGGCGGCCTTGCCGCTCCATACGACGGGGGCGCGGCGGCGGGTGGCGCCCGCGGCGGCCACGGCGCCGCCGAGGACGGGCACGCGCCCGGGTGCGCCGGGGGCGTTCGCGGGCTTGGAACGCGCGCTCGGGCTCGGTGCGAGCCGCACGCGGAAGCTGGCGTGGTTGACGATGACCTGTGCGGGGTCGCACGGCACCTTGACCATGCTCAGCGCGGGCTGGTCGTCGAACCCTGACGTTCTGGTGTCCACACTCATCTAACCGAGTGATCAGTGTTTAGGACACTGCCTTGACAGCAGGGATGTGTCCGAGACCCGTCAAGATCAAGCCACCCCGCCCGAAACGGGCGGGGTGGCACGCTCACGGGTCACGCTGCGTGAGCCAACTGGCAGAGGCCGGGGGCCCGGCCGGGCCCGTTCAGCCGCGGCGGCGGGCCGCCTCGTAGAGCACGACGCCCGCGGCGACACCGGCGTTGAGGGACTCGGCGCCGCCCGGCATGGGGATGCGGACGAGGTAGTCGCAGTTCTCGCCGACGAGGCGGCCGAGGCCCTTGCCCTCGGAGCCGACGACGATGACGACCGGACCGGAGAGCGCGTCGAGGTCGGCGACGGTGTGCTCGCCCTCGGCGGCGAGGCCGACGATGGCGAGGCCGGCCTTCTTGTACTCCTGGAGGGCGCGGGTCAGGTTGGTGACGCGGGAGACCGGGGTGCGGGCGGCGGTGCCGGCCGAGGTCTTCCAGGCGCCGGCGGTCATGCCGGCGGCGCGGCGCTCGGGGATGACCACGCCGTGGCCGCCGAAGGCGGAGACGGAGCGGACGATCGCGCCGAGGTTGCGGGGGTCGGTGACGCCGTCGAGGGCGACGATGAGGGGGTCCTCGCCGTTGTCGTAGGCGGCGGCGGTGAGGTCCTCGGGGTGCGCGTACTCGTACGGCGGGACCTGGAGGACCAGGCCCTGGTGGTTGAGCCCGTTGGTCATCCGGTCGAGCTCGGGGCGCGGGGCTTCCATCAGGTTGATGTTGCCGCGCTCGCCGGCGAGCTGGAGGGCCTCGCGGACGCGCTCGTCGTTGTCGATGAACTGCTGCACGTAGAGGGTGGTGGCGGGAACGCCGTCGCGCAGGGCCTCGAAGACCGGGTTGCGGCCGACGACCATCTCGCTGGTGCCCTTGGGGCCGCCGCGGCGGGGGGCGGGCCGGCGCTTGGCGGCCTGCCGGGCCATGGCGTTGGAGACGCGGTGCGCCTTGTGGCCCTTGCGGTCCTCGGCCTTGGGCGTGGGGCCCTTGCCCTCCAGGCCCTTGCGCCGCTGGCCACCGCTGCCGACCGTCGGGCCCTTCTTGTTCGACGTGCGGCGGTTCCTGCGCTGGCTGTTCCCGGCCATGACCTCTACCTGTTTTCGTTGGTGCTGCAGTACGTACGTATGAAGAGTGTGCCGCCCGGATGCCCGGGCGGCACAACAGAGCTGGTCCGGGCGGGTCCGGCTAGCGCGGGCCGAGGGTCCAGCGCGGTCCGGACGGGCTGTCCTCGATGACGAGTCCGGACTGCTGGAGCTGGTCGCGGATGGCGTCGGCCGTGGCCCAGTCCTTGCGGGCGCGGGCGGACTCGCGCTGCTCCAGGACGAGGCGGACGAGCGTGTCGACGGCCCCATGCAGGTCCTCGCCGCGGTCGGTCTCCTCGGCCCAGTGCGGGTCGAGCGGGTCCAGACCGAGGACGGCCAGCATGGCCCGTACCTCGGCGAGGCGGGCGACGGCGGCTTCCTTGTCGTCGGCGGCCAGCGCGCTGTTGCCCTGGCGGACGGTGGTGTGGACGATGGCGAGCGCCTGCGGGACGCCGAAGTCGTCGTCCATGGCCTCGGCGAACGCCGGGGGCACCTCCGCGGCCGGCTCGACGACGCCCCCGGCCTTCTCCACCACGCGCTGGATGAAGCCCTCGATGCGGGCGAAGGCGGATTCCGCCTCGCGCAGGGCCTCCTCGCTGTACTCGATCATCGAGCGGTAGTGCGGGGTGCCGAGGTAGTAGCGCAGGACGATCGGACGCCAGTTCTTGACCATCTCGGAGACGAGCACCGAGTTGCCCAGGGACTTGGACATCTTCTCCCCGGACATGGTGACCCAGGCGTTGTGGGCCCAGTACCGGGCGAACTCGTCGCCGTAGGCCTTGGCCTGGGCGATCTCGTTCTCGTGGTGCGGGAAGATCAGGTCGAGCCCGCCGCCGTGGATGTCGAAGGCGCTGCCCAGGTACTTGTGCGCCATGGCCGAGCACTCCAGGTGCCAGCCGGGGCGGCCGTGGCCCCACGGGGTCTCCCAGGAGGGCTCGCCGGGCTTGACGGCCTTCCACAGGGCGAAGTCGCGGGGGTCGCGCTTGCCGGTCTCGCCCTCGGCGGACGGCTGGAGCAGGTTGTCGAGGTCCTGGTTGGAGAGCTTGAGGTAGTCGGGGTACGAGCGCACGTCGAAGTAGACGTTGCCGTCCGCCTCGTACGCGTGGCCGCGCTCGATCAGGACGCGCATCATCTCGATCATCTCGGGCACGTGGCCCGTGGCGCGCGGCTCGTAGGTGGGCCGCAGGCAGCCGAGCGCGTCGTAACCGGTGTTGAACGCGAGCTCGTTCTCGTAGCCGATGGACCACCAGGGGCGGCCCTGCTCCGCGGACTTGGCGATGATCTTGTCGTCGATGTCCGTGACGTTGCGGATGAAGGTGACGTCGTAGCCGCGGTAGGTGAACCAGCGGCGCATGACGTCGAAGTTGAGGTACGACCTGATGTGCCCGATGTGCGGGGCCGCCTGAACGGTGGCACCACACAGGTAGATCGAGACGCAGCCCGGGACGAGCGGGGTGAAGTCGCGGATCTGCCGGGCGCTGGTGTCGTACAGGCGAATAGTCACGGCATCCAGGGTAGTGCGCCTGCGGGAGTGCCCCGCGACCCTTTCGGGCCGCGGGGCGGCTTTACCGCCGAAGAGGGTGACGTCGGTGACGCCGGGGTTGCGGCCGTACGTCGTACTCAGGTGCGGTTCGTCCGGTAGACGAGGGCCGTGGCGATGGCGGCGAGCCCTTCGGCGCGGCCGGTGAGGCCGAGGCCGTCGGTGGTGGTGCCGGAGACCGAGACAGGGGCGCCCGCGGCGGCGGCGAGCGCCTTCTGCGCTTCCTCGCGCCGTTTGCCGATCTTCGGGCGTACGCCGATCACCTGGATGGCGATGTTGCCGATCTCGAAGCCCTCGGCGCGGACGATACGGGCGGCCTCCGCCAGGAGGGTGACACCGGCGGCGCCGGACCACTCGGGGCGGGAGGTGCCGAAGTGGGCGCCGAGGTCGCCGACGCCCGCGGCGGAGAACAGGGCGTCGCAGGCGGCGTGCGCGGCGACGTCGCCGTCGGAGTGGCCGGCGAGCCCGTCCTCGCCCTCCCAGAGCAGGCCGGCGCACCACAGCTCGCGGCCGGCCTCGAAGGCGTGCACGTCGGTGCCGATGCCGACCTGCGGGAGCAGCGGGGCGGGCGCGGCGGCGGGGCCGGCGGGCTGCTCGGGGGCTGCGGGACTAGTAGGCATCGGTGGCCCTCCTGCGGGCGAGTACGGCTTCTGCGAGGACCAGGTCGAGCGGTCGGGTGACCTTGAAGGCCTCTTCGTGGCCGGGGACCACCATCACGGTGACGCCGAGCCGTTCCACCATGCCGGCGTCGTCGGTGGCGCCTTGGCCGTCGGCTGCGTCCACTGCGAACTTCTCGTGGGCGCGCAGGAGCGTGGCGAGGTCGAAGCCCTGCGGGGTCTGGACGGCGCGCAGCCGGGCCCGCTCGGGCGTGGCGACGACGGGCTCGGGCTCGCCGGGCCTGCCGGGCTCGACCTCCTTGACGGTGTCGGCCAGGGCCAGCGCGGGCACCACGGCGGGCGAGCCCCCGCGGACGGCCTCGATCACGGAGTCGACGGTGTCGACGGGGACGAGCGGGCGGGCCGCGTCGTGGATGAGGACGGAGGTGATGTCCTGCGGGAGCGCGGCGAGGCCGGCGCGTACGGACTCCTGGCGGGTCTCCCCGCCGGGCACGACCAGGATCTCGGTGCGGTCGGGCAGCGCGTGCTCGTCCAGCAGGCGGCGGACCTCGACGGCTCCGTCGGAGGGAGCGACGACCACCACGGCGCAGACGGCCCGGGAGCGGGCCATCGCGCGGACGGCGTGGATGAGCATGGGGGTGCCGCCGAGGGCCCGCAGGGCCTTGGGCGCACCGGGGCCGAGGCGTACCCCGCGGCCGGCGGCCGGGATCACCGCGGCGGTGCGGTGGGGGCGCGTTTCGTCAGACATCAGTAGCTCCGAGCCAGGTTTGTGACTTCGGCCGACATGGGTATGGCCTGAGGGGTGCCGGGTGCGACGCCCTCGCCCCTTCCGTGACGACCGGTCGAGCCGGCTGCCCGGACCCGGCACGCCAGTGAGGAAAACGGTATGGGTACAGACATGCCGCAGCGCCCGGCAACAGCCCCCTCCCGGGAGAGAGGGCGTGTCATCGGGCACCGCGGCACAACTGTGTGACGAGGTGTCCTCGCGTCAGGACGCGAGAACCTCGTCGAGGAGGGCCTCTGCCTTGTCCTCGTTGGTGTTCTCAGCGAGCGCGAGCTCGCTCACCAGGATCTGGCGCGCCTTCGCGAGCATGCGCTTCTCACCCGCGGAAAGCCCGCGCTCACGCTCGCGACGCCACAGGTCACGCACCACTTCGGCGACCTTGATGACATCGCCAGAAGCGAGCTTCTCCAGATTTGCCTTGTAGCGCCGGGACCAGTTCGTCGGCTCTTCGGCATACGGCGCACGAAGCACCTCGAAGACCCGGTCCAGCCCGTCCTGGCCGACTACGTCGCGAACGCCGACGAACTCCGCATTGTCCGCAGGCACACGAACCGTCAGGTCGCCCTGGGCGACCTTGAGCACCAAGTAGGTCTTGTCCACGCCTTTGATCTGGCGAGTTTCGATGGCCTCGATCAGCGCGGCCCCGTGATGGGGATAGACCACGGTGTCGCCAACCTTGAACGTCATGTGACAGGTACCCCTTCCGTGGCTATCCAGGGTAACACGAGAACTGACTGTTATGAATGGCGTTTTCGCAGGTCAGGGCACATCTCGGGGCTTGACAACAGCGACAGGAACGTGCTGCGAAGGGCTTCCGGAAGGGGGTATTCGCAGGTCGGAGGCGCTGTGCGGACCGGGCGAAACGGCCACGCTACACCGGACCGGCAGGCCCGTCAGTGTGACGTACGTCCCGTTTTGCCGGTTTCAAGGCAGGGAAACCGAACTACTCCGTTCGACTGGCGACCACCCGTACGGAGCGGTTCCGGCCCAATCCCGAATTGATCACGGAGCGCCCTTCGGCGGAATCCCGGAATTGATCACGGGCGGCGGAGCGGCTTACCCCGGTGCGATACCCCGCGGTATATGTGAGCGGCACATGAACGGCGGCCGGAATGCAAGATCGCGGGGGCCGGCGCAGGGCGGCCCCCGCGCTGCGGAGGGTCGGGTGCGGGGGCGGGGCGGCGGCTCGGTAACCTAAGCGCGCTGACACACCCTTAGGGCGGCTTTACCTCGGCCGCCCCGGGGGACGCCCACCCTTCCGTTCCGTACGTCCAAGGAGTTGCCGCCGCCGTGAGCCGCAGCCTTCGACGCGGCGCCCTCGCCGCCACCGCCATCGTGTTCTCGATCGCCTCGCTGGCCGCTTGCGCTGCCGGCAAGGACGCGGAGACGCTCCAGATCAAGCCGGACAACGCCGCCGTCACCAAGGGCGACATCAAGGTCCAGAACGCGCTGGTGATCACCCAGGGCGGCAAGGACAAGAAGGGCGGCCCCGCCGCCGTCTCCGCGACGGTCTTCAACATGGGCACGGCGCCGGAGACGATCGACGCCATCACCCTCCCGGGCAGCAAGGGCAAGGTCGTCCTGAAGACCGCCGAGGGCGCCGCCGCCGGCAAGGTCATCGTGCCGCCCGGCGGTTCCGTGGTCCTGGGCGGCAAGGGCAACGCCTCCGCCGTCATCGAGGGCGGCGAGTCCGTCAAGGACGGCAACGCGCAGAAGGTCGTCTTCCAGCTCAGCCGGGCGGGCGACGTGGCGCTGGATGCGTTCGTCGTCCCGGCCACGGGCATGTACTCCGGCTTCGGACCGACCGAGGCCCCCGCCACCGGCGCCGCCGGAGCCACCCCCTCGGGCAGCCCCGCGGCCACTCCGGCGGGTGCCCCCTCCGGCTCCCCGGCCCCCGGCGCCGCCCCGTCGGGTGCGGCCTCGGGCAGCCCGGCCGCCACTCCGTCGGGCTCCGCGTCGCACGCCGCCGGTCACTGACCCCCGCGCCGTCCGCGTACACGTACGGGAAGGGCCCCCACCGCCTCTGCGGTGGGGGCCCTTCCCGTATACGACGGGTACGACGGGGGCCAGTGCTCGAACCCCTCACCCGAGCGACCGCCGGAGGCCTACGGCTCGAACTTGTAGCCGAGGCCGCGGACCGTGACCAGGTAGCGCGGCGCGCCCGGGTCCGGCTCGAACCCCTCACCCGTGCGCCCCTCGCACCGCTCGGCCCAAGGGGGCCTCACGGGCTTCGAGACGCTGTGCCGGCCTCCGACCGGCCACACACGAGCGACCGCCGGAGGCCTACGGCTCGAACTTGTAGCCGAGGCCGCGGACCGTGACCAGGTAGCGCGGCGCGCCGGGGTCCGGCTCGATCTTGGCGCGCAGGCGCTTCACGTGGACGTCCAGGGTCTTCGTGTCGCCGACGTAGTCCGCGCCCCACACCCGGTCGATCAGCTGCATACGCGTCAGCACCCGGCCCGCGTTGCGCAGCAGCATCTCCAGCAGGTCGAACTCCTTCAGCGGGAGGTCCACCTTGGCTCCGGCGACCGTGACCACGTGGCGGTCGACGTCCATCCGTACGGGACCGGCCTCCAGCGCGGCCGGGGTGACCTCTTCCGGCTCGCCGCGGCGGCGCAGGACCGCGCGGATGCGGGCGACCAGCTCCCGCGAGGAGAAGGGCTTCGTGACGTAGTCGTCGGCTCCTATCTCCAGGCCGACGACCTTGTCGATCTCGCTGTCCTTGGCGGTCACCATGATGACGGGGACGTTGGAGCGGCCGCGCAGCTGCCGGCAGACCTCCGTGCCGGGCAGGCCGGGGAGCATCAGGTCGAGGAGGACGAGGTCGGCGCCGTTGCGCTCGAACTCGTCGAGCCCGTCGGGCCCGGTCGCGGCGATGGCGACCTCGAAGCCCTCCTTGCGGAGCATGTAGGACAGGGCGTCGCTGAAGGATTCCTCATCCTCGACGACGAGCACTCGGGTCACGGAAGGACCTCCGGGGCAGGGATGGCTGGTTCTGGTGAGGCAGGTCAGGCAGGGGTCGAGTGGGGGGTGGTGGGGGCCGGGGCGCCGGCCGGGCCGGCGGGGCCGGCCTCGGTCCCGGGGTCCGGGGTCTGGGCGCGTGCGGCTGCTTCCGGGAGCCGCAGGGTGAAGGTGGAGCCCTGACCCTCCGAGCTCCAGACCGACACCTCCCCGCCGTGCGAGGCCGCCACGTGCTTGACGATCGCGAGGCCGAGGCCGGTTCCTCCGGTGGCGCGGGAGCGGGCCGGGTCCACGCGGTAGAAGCGTTCGAAGATGCGCTCGCGGTCCTTCTCCGGGATGCCGATGCCCTGGTCGGTCACCGCGATCTCGATCAGGTCCCCGCCCGGCGCCGACACCCGGCGGCCGGCTATGCCGACGCGGGTGCGGGCCGGACTGTAGTTGACGGCGTTCTCGACCAGGTTCCCGAGGGCTGCCGCGAGCTGTCCGCGGTGGCCCCAGACGCGCAGGTCGGCGGTGCCGCCCGCGGCCATGGTGATCTGCTTCGACGAGGCCGTGTGGCGGCAGCGGTCGATGGCCTCCGCCACGAGCGTGTCCACGCGTACGGGCTCGGCGTCCTCCAGCGGGTCGTCGTTCTGCACCCGGGAGAGGTCGATGAGCTCCTGTACGAGGTTGATCAGGCGGGTGGACTCGATCTGCATGCGGCCCGCGAAGCGGCTGACCGCCTCGGGGTCGTCCGCGGCGTCCATCACCGCCTCGGAGAGCAGGGAGATCGCGCCGACCGGAGTCTTCAGCTCGTGCGACACGTTCGCGACGAAGTCGCGCCGTACGGCCTCGATGCGGCGGGCCTCGGTGAGGTCCTCGACCAGGAGCAGCACCAGCCGGGAGCCGAGCGGGGCGACGCGCGCGGAGACCGCGAGGGCCTCGCCGCGGCCGGTGCCGCGCCGGGGCAGGTCGAGCTCGACCTGGCGTATCTCCCCGTCGCGGCGGGTGTCGCGGGCCATGTGGAGCATGGGCTCCACGGCCAGCTTCCCGCCGCGGACCAGTCCGAGGGCGTACGCCGCCGAGCTGGCCTTGACCACCGCGTCCCCCTCGTCGAGCACGACGGCGGAGGAGCGGAGGACGGAGAGGACGGTGTCCACGCCGGGCGGCAGGACCGCATTGATGTCGGGGCGCATGGAGCTCCTCGTGGGGCGGGCCTGGTCGCGCTCGCTCCAGCGGAACGCCAGCATCGCGATGACGCCGGTGCACACACCGGCGATCGCGGCAGCTGCGGCGACCGCCGCGTTCACGTCCATGCATCCAGGTTAAGCAGGCACGACGGCACTTCCACAGCCGTTCGGGTGGCACCTCGAACAGTCGTCGCCCAGAGTTCACCCTGGCGACGGGGTTGATTCACTTGTGGTGCCGGAGTCCGACGCGTTGGCGTCCGAACGTGTCAACGTGGGGGCAGGAGGCCACCCCGGCCCGCGCCCCCGGGCACCAGACGCAGCAGGCCAAGAGAGGGACACCCATGCGTGACGCGTACCACGAGGAACTGGACTCGATCGGAGAAGGCCTGGTCGAGATGGCCCGGCTCGTCGGTTCCGCGATCGGGCGGGCCACGACGTCCATGCTCGACGCCGACCTGAAGCTGGCGGAGAGCGTCATCGCCGCCGACCAGAAGGTCGACGACCTCCAGCACGACCTGGAGGCCCGCGCCATCGCGCTGCTGGCCCGCCAGCAGCCGGTCGCCACCGACCTGCGCATCGTGGTGACCTCGCTGCGGATGAGCGCCGACCTGGAGCGCTCGGGCGACCTCGCCCAGCACGTGGCCAAGCTGGCCCGGCTGCGCTTCCCGGACACGGCGGTCCCCCGGGACCTGCACGCGACCATCCTGGAGATGGGGCAGCTGGCGCAGCGCCTGATGGCGAAGGCGGCCGAGGTCATCATCACGAAGGACGTGGACCTGGCGCTCCAGCTGGAGACGGACGACGACGAGATGGACCAGCTGCACCGCACGCTGTTCCAGCACCTGATGGACGACCGCTGGAAGCACGGCATCGAGACGGCGGTCGACGTGACCCTGCTGGGCCGCTACTACGAGCGGTTCGCGGACCACGCCGTGTCGGTGGCCAAGCGCGTGGTCTACCTGGTCACGGGCGAGCACGCGGACGAGCTCCAGCCGCCCACGCACGTCGAGGGCGTCTGAGCCGTTCTGCCCCCGTGCGCCGTTGACGCGCCGGTGTGGCTGGGCATGAATGGGGCGAAGGCACTCCGCCGCCTGCGAGGAGGAACCATGCCCGATTCCCCCGTCCCCATCACCCCCGAGCACGAGCAGCCGCCGCCGGCCCGGCCGGAACCGCTCCGCCTGCCGCTGCTCGCGGCCTGCGGCTGCGGCTCGGGCTGCGGCTGCGGTTGCCAGTCCGGTGCCCCGTGCCAGTGCGGCGGCTGACCGCCGCCGGCGAGCCGGGGGCCCCGTCCGGAGTGCCGGACGGGGCCCTTTGCGTGGGCCCTCGTCTGTGACGCAGACGCCCCCGCCGACGGCATGCCTTCGGGCGGGGGCGTTGAACATGTGGACCGCTCCGTCTAGTCCTGGAGGAAGTAGCCGCTCACGTCGGCGATCACGTCCACGGAGCCGGCGTGGTTGTAGAGGGTCACCGCGTCGGCCCAGGTGTTCAGGCCGCAGTAGTTCAGCGCGGGAAGCCCGCTGGTCACCGCGTTCGCTATGGTCTGCCCGGCGGTGAAGTTGAGGTTCGAGTACGTCGGCCACATTCCCTGGTAGCGGTCGCAGCCCGAGCTGGGGTACGCCGACAGGTGGCTGGCGTCCGTGCCGCCGGTCGCGGTGACGTTCATGGTCACGCCGGTGACCCCGAAGGGCGGGATGCCGAACTTCCACGCGTTGGGCCGGATGTCCAGCTCCTTGTGCTCGCCGAGCCGCGCGCCGGGGGTCTTCCGGGTGTCCAGGACCCGGGTGGGTCCGGTCGGGACGAACTTCGAGCCGGTGGGGGAGTAGTAGCCGCTGATGTCGGCGATCAGGTCGACGGTGCCGGCGTTGTTGTACAGGTCGACCGTGCCGTCGGCGCCGACCGGGACGGTGACCTGGTTCGGGACGGTCTGCCCGGCGGTGAAGTTGAGGTTGGAGGCCGTCGGCCGGGCGGCGCCGTGCGGGTAGACGACGACGTGGCTGTCCGTGGTCGGGTTGGTGGCCGTCACGTTCAGGGTCACCGCCTTGGCGCCGGGGTGGCTCTTGGCGACGTTCAGGGTGATGGTCCCGCCCGCGCCGACCGGTCCGTACGGCCTGGTCGGGGTGGTCGGGGTGATCCAGGGGTCGCGGGTGTCCAGCAGCCGCTCCGGGCTGACGGCCGTGAAGCGCTGCCCGCCGTCCCCGGCGAGGTAGTAGCCGCTGATGTCGGCGATCAGGTCGACGGTGCCGGCGTTGTTGTACAGATCGACCGTGCCGTCGGCGCCGACCGGGACGGTGACCTGGTTCGGGATGGTCTGCCCGGCGGTGAAGTTGAGGTTGGAGGCCGTCGGCCGGGCGGCGCCGTGCGGGTAGGCGATGACGTGGCTGTCCTCGGTCGGGTTGGTGGCCGTCACGTTCAGGACCACCGCGGTGACGCCCCGGGCGGGTGCACCGGCCCGGCCTGCGATCCTCACGTTGACCGACTGGCCGGCGCCGGCCTTGGCCGCCGGTGCGCCGGTGCCGTTCCTGGTGTCCAGCAGCCGCGTGGGCGTCACCGGCACGAAGGTGCCGGGGGTGCCGAAGGTGACCGGCTGGGTGCCCGGGCGGCCGAAGTAGTCGAACGACATCGGCAGCGGGGTGGAGCCGTAGCCCGCGCCGGTGGCCTTCACCTGGGCCTGCAGCACGACGCTCCCCTCCCGGGGCGCGCCGGACAGCTGCAGGAAGATCCCCGTGCAGTTGTTGGTGCAGGCCGGGATCGTCAGCGTCAGCGCGCCGTCCAGGGTGACCGTCCAGTGGCGCACGGTCCAGTCGGTGCCCCACTCGGTGTTCGAGTTGTTGCTGCGCACCTGCAACATCTGCGCCAGCTGCTGCGGGGAGTGCCCCGAGGCCGCCACCGACCCGGCGGCGAGCGTCAGCTGAAGGTCCGTGCCGGTCCAGGTCCTGCCGGAGTCGGGGCTGCTGAAGTTGATCCAGCAGCCCGAGCCGGCGTCCTCGCCGCCGGGCACGGTCACCGGCTTCGCCGCCGGGTCGAACAGCTCGCCGCCCGAGCCGTTGGTGCAGAAGTTCCAGAGCTTGTACGGCTCGGTGGCGGCCAGTGCGCTCTGGAACGGCAGCAGGCCGGAGAGCAGCAGTGCCCCGGCCGTCGCGGCCAGGGCACGGTTGGTCTTTCGCATGTGGATTCCCCCCGAGGGCAAGACCGGCTCCGCTGAGCCGATCTTCACAAGATCCCATGCGCCGGGGGCCCGCAGGAGGCCGGGGCGGACCGGAGCCCCCGGCCTGCGCCATGTGCGCAGGCCGGGGGCTCGGTCGCGCTGCCTACTTCTTCTTGCCCTGGTTCTTGACCGCCTCGATGGCGGCCGCGGCGGCCTCCGGGTCGAGGTAGGTGCCGCCCGGGGTGAGGGGCTTGAAGTCGGCGTCCAGCTCGTAGGAGAGCGGGATGCCGGTCGGGATGTTCAGGCCCGCGATGTCGGCGTCGGAGATGCCGTCCAGGTGCTTGACCAGGGCGCGCAGGGAGTTGCCGTGGGCGGCGACCAGGACCGTGCGGCCGGCGAGCAGGTCCGGGACGATGCCGTCGTACCAGTACGGCAGCATGCGGACGACGACGTCCTTGAGGCACTCGGTGCGCGGGCGCAGCTCCGGCGGGATCGTCGCGTAGCGGGCGTCGTCCGACTGCGAGAACTCGCTGCCGTCGGCGAGGGCCGGCGGCGGGGTGTCGTACGAGCGGCGCCACAGCATGAACTGCTCCTCGCCGAACTCGGCGAGGGTCTGGGCCTTGTCCTTGCCCTGGAGGGCGCCGTAGTGACGCTCGTTCAGGCGCCAGGAGCGGTGGACCGGGATCCAGTGGCGGTCGGCGGCCTCCAGCGCCAGCTGCGCGGTGCGGATCGCGCGCTTCTGGAGCGAGGTGTGCACGACGTCGGGGAGCAGGCCGGCGTCCTTGAGCAGCTCACCGCCGCGGACCGCCTCCTTCTCGCCCTTCTCGTTGAGATTGACGTCCACCCAGCCGGTGAACAGGTTCTTCGCGTTCCACTCGCTCTCGCCGTGGCGGAGCAGGATCAGCTTGTACGGTGCGTCGGCCATGCGTACGAGCCTAATGGACGGGCCGGGGCGCTCGCGCGCGGTGTCCGGGGGGCGGCCGGGCCTGCTTCCGATTGACGCGGCGCGTCAATTCAGTGGCCGTCGGGGGCGCCCGCCCGTACGGTGCGGGGAGCAGGAGAGCCACTTACATCGCCCGGGGGGATTCCGTATGTCCGTTGCCAGTCTGAGACGGGCCGCCCGGGAGAGCGTGTCGGGTCTGCCGCGGGCGTTCTGGTGGCTGTGGGCGAGCACGCTGGTCAACCGGCTCGGGGCCTTCGTGGCCACCTTCATGACCTTGTACCTGACGCTGGAGCGGGGCTACTCGGCCTCCTTCGCGGGCCTGGTGGCGGCCCTGCACGGGCTCGGCGGGGTGGTCTCCTCGCTCGCCGCGGGCGTGATGACCGACCGGCTGGGGCGGCGTCCCACGCTGATGGCGGCCCAGGCCTCGACGGCCTTCTCGGTGGCGCTGCTCGGCTTCATGGAGGATCCGGCGGCGATCGCCGCGGTGGCGCTGCTGGTCGGATTCACCTCGAACGCCTCGCGCCCGGCGGTGCACGCGATGATGGCGGACATCGTGCCGCCGCAGGACCGGGTGCGGGCGTTCTCCCTCAACTACTGGGCGATCAACCTCGGCTTCGCCGTGAGCTCGGCGGCGGCGGGGCTGATCGCCGAGTACAGCTACCTGGCCGGGTTCCTGGGCGAGGCGGCGCTGACGCTGGCGTGTGCGGTGCTGGTGTACGTGAAGCTGCCCGAGTCCCGTCCGCAGCGAAGCGCGGCGGGGACGGCCGAGGCCGGCGCTGCGGACGGCGCCGAGGACCGGACCCGGATGGGGACGGTGCTGCGCGACGGGCGGTTCATGGGCGTGGTCGGGCTGTCGTTCCTGATCTCGATGGTCTTCTCGCAGGGGTTCTACGGCCTGCCGGTGACCATGGGCGCCGCGGGCTTCTCCCCGGCGGACTACGGGCTGGTCATCGCCGTGAACGGCGTGCTGATCGTGCTGCTCCAGATCCCGGTGAGCCGCTTCATCGAGCACCGCGATCCGCGCCGCCTGCTGGTCGTCTCGGCGCTGCTGGCGGGGTACGGGTTCGCGCTGACGGCCTTCGCCGGGCCGCTGTGGGCGTACACCCTGACGGTGTGCGTGTGGACGCTGGCGGAGATCGTGAACTCGCCGACGCAGATGAGCCTGGTCGCCCGGCTGTCCCCCGTGCACGGGCGGGGCCGCTACCAGGGGATGTACACCCTGTCGTGGGCGGTGGCCTCGCTGGTGGCGCCGCTGCTGGCGGGCTTCGTGATCGACCGGTACGGGCCGGGCTGGCTGTGGGGGTCCACGGGGGTCCTGGGCACGGCGGCGGCGGTGGGCTACTGGCTCCTGATGCGCGGGCTCCCCGCCGCCGAGGACGCCCCGGCGGGTGGCGCCCCGCCCGAGGACGGACCGGCGGCCGCGGCCGCGGCCCCTGCACCCGCCGTCGCTCCCGCGCAGGCCCCGGCCCAGGCCTGAGGCCTAGGCCTGCGGCTGGGCGGAGGGCTCGGGCCCGGGCTCGGGCTCGGACCCGGGCTCGGCCGAGGGCTTGGTCAGGTGCCGGAAGGCGTCCAGGTTGCGGGTGGACTCGCCCCGGGAGACGCGCCATGCGTACTCGCGCTTGATCGCGCCCGCGAAGCCCAGCTCCAGCAGGGTATTGAAGGCCCCGTCCGCCGCCTCCAGGACCGTGCCGAGCAGCCGGTCCAGTTCCTCCGGGGTGACCACGGAGAGCGGAAGGCGCCCCGTCAGGTAGATGTCGCCGAGGCGGTCCACCGCGTAGCCGAGCCCGTAGAGCTTGAGGTTGCGCTCCAGCAGCCAGCGGTGGACGCCGGCCTCGTTCTCGTCGGGGTGGCGGATCACGAAGGCGTTGACCGACAGCGAGTGCCGACCGATCCGCAGCGAGCAGGTGGTGGACAGCTTGCGGCTGCCGGGGAGCTGGACGACGTACGCGCCCGGCTCGGGGCGCTCCCAGCTCAGCTCGGCGCCGCTCAGCGTGGCCTCGATGATCTCCGCGGTGTCAGCCATGGTGGGAGCGTACGCGACGGCGATGATCATGCATGGCCGCGGTGTACACGTCGGCCGTGCCGCTCGCGGCCGTGTCCCAGCCGAAGAACTGCGCGTGCCGCGCCGCCTCTCCGCCCATCCGCTCGGTGAGCGCCGGGTCGTCCACGAAACGCCGCAGCTCACGGGCGTAGTCCACCGGGTCGTGACCGGGTACGAGGATGCCGGTGACGCCGTCGTTGACGGCGACCGACAGTCCGCCGACCTCGGCGGCGAGCACCGGCGTGCCGGTGGCCTGGGCCTCGATGGCGACGAGCCCGAAGGACTCGCTGTACGAGGGCATGACCAGCACCGACGCCGCCCGGAACCAGTCGGCGAGCCGGTCCTGGGCGACGGGCGGGTGGAAGTGCACGAGGTCGGTGATGCCGAGCTTCGCGGCGAGTTTCTGCAGGCCTTCCGGCTTGGCGAGGCCGCTGCCGCTCGGGCCGCCGACGACGGGGACGAACAGGCGGTGGCGCAGTGAGGGGTCGCGGTCGACCAGCTCGGCCACGGCGCGCAGCAGCAGGTCGGGGGCCTTGAGCGGCTGGATCCGCCCGGCGAAGAGCGGGATGACGGCGTCCTGGGGCAGGCCGAGGCGGGCGCGGGCGGCGGCGCGGCCGTCGGCGACGGTGAAGCGGTCGAGGTTCACGCCGGGGTGGACGACGGCGACCTTGCCGGGCTCGGCGTCGTAGTGGCGGACGAGCTCCTCGGCCTCGTCGGTGGTGTTCGCGATCAGGCGGTCGGCGGCGGCCACGATCTGCGTCTCGCCGATGACGCGGGCGGCCGGTTCGGGCGTGTCGCCCTCGGCGAGCGCCGCGTTCTTGACCTTGGCCATGGTGTGCATGGCGTGGACGAGGGGGACGCCCCAGCGCTCGGCGGCGAGCCAGCCCACGTGCCCGGAGAGCCAGTAGTGGGAGTGGACGAGGTCGTAGTAGCCGGGGCGGTGGCCGGCCCAGGCCTGCATCACGCCGTGGGTGAAGGCGCACAGCTGGGCGGGGAGGTCCTCCTTGGCGAGGCCTTCGTACGGGCCCGCGTCCACGTGGCGGACCAGGACGCCGGGGGCCAGCTCCACCGCGGGCGGGAGCCCGCCCTCGCTGGCCCGGGTGAAGATCTCGACCTCGATGTTGATCGCGGCGAGGCGCTTGGCGAGTTCCACGATGTACACGTTCATACCGCCGGCGTCGCCGGTCCCGGGCTGGTGCAGCGGTGAGGTGTGCACGCTGAGCATGGCCACGCGGCGCGGTTTGCGGTGGTGGCCGACGGCGGGAAGGCGCAGGCGGGGCGGGTCGTGGCGGGTGCTGCGGGCGGACGCGATCCGGCCGCCGAGGCTGCCGCCGATGCGGGACACGTACTGGCTCAAGGGAGCAGTTCCTCTCGCTCGGACGACATTCGGATGGCAGGGCGGACGGGCATGACGACGGGAGCGCGCTCGGCACCCGCCAAGGAGTGCAACCCGAACGGCACTGCCCCGCATTCCGGGGCATCCGCTTTTTTCCTCGTGAGGCGCCCGGTTTTTCTCCGGCGGGTGCGCTCCGCTTACCCTCGCCCCATGTCCTCCCGTTCCGTCCCGCCCCCGGGCCGTGCCGTCGCCGCCGGCCGGACCGGCCGCCCCGTGGGCACGGTGACGCGCGGGACGACGAACCCGAACCGGCTGCGCCGGATGGACCGCTGGATCGCGGCCGCGCACGGGGCGGCGCTGCGGCGCGCGCAGGCGCCGGTGGCGGTGGACCTGGGCTACGGGGCGGCGCCGTGGACGGCGGTGGAGCTGCTGGCCCGGCTGCGGGAGGCGGCGCCGCGAGTGCGGGTGGTCGGCATCGAGATCGAGCCGGCCCGGGTCGCGGCCGCGAAGCCGTACGAGTGCGAGGGGCTGAGCTTCCGGCACGGCGGCTTCGAGGTGCCGTTGGACGGCGGCGCGCGGCCGGCGCTGATCCGCGCGGCGAACGTACTGCGCCAGTACGACGAGGAGCAGGTGGCGGCGGTCTGGGAGCGGCTGTGCGGGCGGCTGGCGCCGGAGGGGCTGCTCGTGGAGGGGACCTGCGACGAGATCGGTCGGCGGCACGTGTGGGTGGCGCTGGGACCGGAGGGGCCGCGGACGGTGACGTTCGCGACCCGGCTGGGCTCGCTGGAGCGCCCCTCGGACCTGGCGGAGCGGCTGCCGAAGGCGCTGATCCACCGGAATGTTCCGGGCGAACCGGTGTACGCGTTCCTGCGCGACTTCGACCGGGCGTGGGCGGCGGCGGCTCCGTACGCCTCGTACGGGGCGCGGCAGCGGTGGATCCGCACGGCCCGGGCGCTGTCGGGCGACTGGCCGCTGGCGGACGGGCCGGGGCGGTGGCGGCAGGGGGAACTGACGGTGCTCTGGGAGGCGTTGCGCCCGGCGGGGTGAATGTGGCGCAGCGGGGAACCGGTTGTCGGGGCGGCCCGTTGAGTCGTCGGGGATGTGTGTGGGGGACTGGTCCGGCTGGGCAAGGGTGTTGGATTTCACGGACTCGTGGCACCATCCCGGAGGCAGCACATGTTACTGATGGATAGTCAGATCTGATACGGGATCCGACTCGGGCCACGTGGGGGGACCATGGCGACCGTGGAGCGCAGGCGATGGAGGGGCAGGACCGCTCTCACGCTGCTGTGCGCGTCGGCGCTGCTCGCGGTGTCCGGAGTACTGGGCACGCCGGGAGCCGCGCAGGCGGCGCCGCTGCCCGAGCCGGGCGCCAAGTCCCTTGAGCAGGTGCGCAAGGAGATCGACGACCTCTACCGCCAGGCGGGCACGGCGACGGACGCCTACAACCTCGCGGAGAGCGAGACCAAGGCCCAGTCGGCCAAGATCGTCGAGATCGCCAAGCAGGTCGTCGCGGGCCAGGACCAGATCACGGCCCTGAAGAACCGCGCGGGCGCCGCCGCGCGCGCCCAGTACCGCTCCGGCGGGATGCCGGCCGGCGCACAGCTGGCGCTGAGCGGGAGCCCCGGCCAGTTCCTCGACGGGACGGACCGGTTGCGGCAGGGCGCGAAGGCGACCACGGACCTGCTCGCCGAAATGAACCGCACCCAGAGCGCATTGCAGCAGTACGCGAAGGACGCCAGCGAGCAGTGGCAGAAGCTCGAAGCCAACCGGGTCAAGCAGGCCGTCTCGAAGAAGGAGATCGAGGACAAGATCAAGGCGGCCGAGGAGCTGGAGAGCAAGCTGCAGGCCGAGGAGAAGGCCCGGCTGCTCCAGCTGGAGCACGACGCGCAGTACAAGGCGCAGGCGGCATGGCTTTCGACGGGCGTGCTGAAGGAGCTCAATGCATCGGCCTCCGAATCGGGCCGCAAGGCGGTGCAGTTCGCCAGCGCGCAGATCGGAAAGCCGTACGTGTGGGGCGCCCAGGGACCGGGGGCCTTCGACTGCTCCGGCCTGACCTCCCAGGCCTGGCTGTCGGCGGGGAAGGCGATTCCGCGCACCTCGCAGGAGCAGTTGCGGCTGCTGCCGAAGGTCGCCCTCAAGGACATGCGGCCCGGCGATCTGATCATCTACTTCGACGACGCGAGCCACGTCGCCCTGTACGTGGGCGACGGCGCGATCATCCACGCCCCGCGCCCCGGTCGCAATGTCACCCTCGCGGGAGCCGGCTCGATGCCGATCAAGGCGGTCGTCCGCCCGGACGCGTAGCCCGCCCCGCGGCGCGGCGGCCGGCCGACGGCCGCCGGCCGCCGGCCGGCGCGACCTGCGGCCGCCATCCCTGTGCGGCGGGTCCGCGGAGGGAACCGGTCACCCGGCGGCGACGTCTCGTCAGGCGGGACCGCGAGCCGCCTCACCGTGACGTTGGTCATGCGGTGAGACGGACTTTCCCCCGCGATAACGGCATATGACGGCGGCCTTGGCCCAGAACGCCATTCCGCTCGCCCAGGACGGACCGCTAGGGTCGGCGCACGAGCGCACCCTCGGGGGGAGGGAAGGAACCGGAGACGATGCCCGTACCCGTACCGCGGCAGAGGGACATCCCCCTCCCGGAGGCCCCCGCCACGGAGAGCGGTCAGGCCGCAGCCCCCACCGCCGCACCGCAGGCATCCCCACCGGCATCCCCGCAGGCATCGCTGACCCTGCTGGTGATCGAGGACGACCCCGCGGGCGGTCTCACCGTCCCGGAGATCCTCGACGCCGACCGCCACCGCATCCGGCTCCGCACGGCCCGCAACCTCACCGAGGCCGCCCGCCTGCTCACCCCCGACGTCCACTGCATCCTGCTGGACCTCGCCCTCGCCGACGCGCAGGCGGGCCGTACGGCGGCGTCCGGCGGGGCCACCGCCACCCGTGATCCCGCCGCCCACCAGCTCGCCACCCTCCACCAGGTGCTGCGGATGGCGCCCCGGCACGCGGTCCTCGTCATGACCGCCGAGGCCGACGCAGAGCGCGGCGCCGAGGCCGTACGGGTCGGGGCGCAGGACTTCCTCTTCCGCGACGAGCTCGACGGCAGGCTGCTGAGCCGGGCCATCCGCTACGCGGTGGAGAGAAAACGGGCCGACATCGCCCAGTACAAGCTTGCAGAATCGAAACTGCGGGCCCAGGAGAACGCCCGCCTGGAGCGCGGGCTGCTCCCGACGCCCCTCCTCGAAGGCTCCGACCTGCGCTTCGCCGCCCGTTACCGGCCCGGCCGCAGCCGCGCCCTGCTCGGCGGGGACTTCTACGACACCGTGCGCACCCCCGACGGCACGGTCCACGCCATGATCGGCGACGTCTGCGGCCACGGCCCGGACGAGGCCGCCCTCGGCGTCGAGCTGCGCATCGCCTGGCGGGCGCTGACCCTGGCGGGGCTGTGCGGTGACGACCTGCTGGCCACCCTCCAGGAGGTCCTGGAGGTGGAGCGCCCCTGCGAGGAGATCTTCGCGACGCTGTGCACGGTGGACATCAGCCCCGACGGCCGGCGGGCCGGCCTGTGCCTGGCCGGGCATCCGGCCCCGCTGGTGTCCCGGCCGGGGCGGCCCGCGCGGCTCCTCCCGTACGAGAACAGCGGCCCGGCGCTGGGGCTGCTGCCCAGGGCCCGCTGGCCGCGCCGCCAGGTCGAGCTGGGCGGGACCTGGAGCCTGATGCTCTACACCGACGGGCTGATCGAGGGCCGCATCGGCGAGGGCAGGGAGCGGCTCGGCCAGGACGGGATGGTCGAGATGATCAACCGCCACCTGGACCGCGGGCTGAGCGGCGAGGGCCTGCTGGAGGCGTCCGTCACCGAGGCCCGCCGGCTCAACGGGGGCGAGCTCACCGACGACGTGGCGGTGGTCCTGCTCTCGCGCAACGAGAGCTGACACCGGGGGCGGCGGGCGCCGAAGCGCGTTCGCCCGCGGCCGACACCCCTCACGGGCCGCGCCACCGGCCGCGTTCCGCCGGCTAGCGGCCGCCGTTGTACGGCCCGTACGGGCCGTCGCTGCTGCTGCCGCCCCGGCGGCGGCCGCCGCCCGAGACCTGCTTCAGGGCGGGGCGGACGTCCACGAAGAACACGATGGTGGCCACGAGACCGGCGATCTGCAGGAACAGCATGCTCGCCAGGAAGAAGTCCACGAGGACCGTGACACCGAGGATGACCAGCCAGAAGGTCTTGCTCTGCTTGTCGGCGGCCCGGTACGCGTCCTCCCGCGCCACCAGCGCGAGGACGAAGGCCACGACGGCGAGCGCCAGCATGGCGAACCCGAGCAACGGGAGGACCCCGTTATCGAACCCGTTCATCAACATCGCCTCGACCGCCTTCTCACGCTGGCCCGTCTTGTGCCGCCTGACTCCACGCTACCCGCACAGCCCCCTCCACCCCGTCCAACGGGCCGGACACCCCCCGGGTGCCCGGCCCGCCGTCCGGGATGCGCAGGCGTCCTACGCGGTCTTCCGGATCAGCCCTCGTCGCCCGGCGCGCCGGCGGACTTCCGCGGGCCGCCCTTGCGCGAAGGGGTCTTGCGCGCGGCCGGTACGCCCTCGGACTCCGCCGCGGGCGTCGCCCCCGCGTTCTCGGGCTGCGGGTCCGGCTCCACGGCGACGGCGATGTCGACGATCTCCTCGGAGACCCCGCCCCGCCAGGCCCGGACAGCCTGCTCGCCGTGCTCGGCGACCCTGTCGTAGGTCTCCTTGGCGAGCACCGCGTACTCGGCGGCCACACCGACCCCGCGCAGCGCCAGGTCCTGCGCGGTCTCCCCGAGCTTCTTGGCGTCGATCGCGCCGAGCACCTCGGCGAACTTGGCGGTGACCGCCTCCTGGGCCTCCTTGGCCTTCTCCTGCACGACCTTCGGGTCGGTGTTCATCACGGCCTCGATGCGCGCCGGGGCCTCGGCCCGCAGCTGCTCGATGAGCCCGGGCACCTTCTTGGCCTGCTGCACCGCGAGGTCGGCGGTGCCTGCGGCGAAGTAGAGCGGGGTCGGGTCGGTGAGGGTCTTCTTCAGGTCATCGGCGATGGCCATGGGGCTGGTCCTCCCGGATCACAGTTCGGTTCGTTGGTGCTGGGGGCCGTCCGCGCCGGCCGGGTCGGCCTCCTGCGCGTTCTCCTTGCGGAACGACTCGTAGATCTGGAGCAGCACCTGCTTCTGCCGCTCGTTGATGGACGGGTCGGCGAGTATGATGCTGCGCGTCTCCACCTCGTCCCGGTCCCGCTCATCGAGGATCCCGGCCTGCACGTACAGCGTCTCCGCGGAGATCCGCAGCGCCTTGGCCAGCTGCTGGAGGATGTCCGCGCTCGGCTTGCGCAGCCCGCGCTCGATCTGGCTCAGGTACGGATTCGACACTCCCGCCGCATCGGCCAGCTGCCGCAGCGAGAGCTGGGCCTGCCGCCGCTGCTCGCGGAGGAACTCGCCGAGGTTTCCGACGTAGAGCGATGCCATGCCCCGATCCTGCCGAACTCTGCTAACTATTGCAAGCGCATGCTTGCAAGAGCACCCACCGGCGTGTCGGGACGGCGCCCCCGGACCGGTCAGGAATCGAGAAGCACCGCGGGCCCCGCCGCACCTAGCGTGAAGGCCAGGACCCCACCCCTTCCACTCCGGGAGCGACCATGACCGGCTCTTCTGCCCCTTCCCCCTCTTCCCCGTCTTCCGCCTCTTCCACACTGGGCGTCAAGACCGTCCTGCACCCCGTCTCCGACCTGGCGGCGGCCAAGGCCGTGTACACCGCCCTGCTCGGCGTCCCCCCGCAGACCGACGAGTCCTACTACGTCGGCTTCGAGACCGCGGGCCAGAACATCGGGCTGGTTCCGGCCGGCGGACCGCAGGGCATGACCTCACCCGTGGCCTACTGGCAGGTGGCCGACCTCGACGCGAAGCTGGCCGAGGTGACCGCCGCGGGTGCGAAGGTGAAGGAGCCCGCGCACGACGTCGGCGGCGGCCGCCTGGTGGCCACCGTCACCGACCCCGACGGCAACGTCCTCGGGCTGCTCCAGGACCGCTGACACCCCCGAAGCCCACCGCCCGACAGAGGAGAGACGATGAGCACGGCCAAGAGGACGGACACGCCGGCGCCCGCGCCGCACGCCGCCGACAGCCACGACCTGATCCGCGTCCACGGCGCCCGCGTGAACAACCTCAAGGACGTCAGCGTCGAGATCCCGAAGCGCCGGCTGACGGTGTTCACCGGCGTCTCGGGCTCGGGCAAGAGCTCGCTCGTCTTCGACACGATCGCGGCGGAGTCCCAGCGGCTGATCAACGAGACCTACAGCGCCTTCGTCCAGGGCTTCATGCCCACGCTGGCCCGCCCCGAGGTCGACGTCCTCGACGGACTGACGACCGCGATCATCGTCGACCAGCAGCGGATGGGCGGCGACCCCCGCTCCACCGTCGGAACCGCCACCGACGCCAACGCGATGCTGCGCATCCTCTTCAGCCGGCTCGGGACGCCGCACATCGGCCCGCCCAGCGCGTACGCCTTCAACGTCCCCTCGGTCCGGGCCAGCGGTGCCATCACGGTCGAGCGCGGCGCGAAGAAGGCGGTGAAGGCGACCTTCACCCGCACCGGCGGCATGTGTCCGCGCTGCGAGGGCCGCGGCACGGTCTCCGACTTCGACCTCACCCAGCTCTACGACGACAGCAAGTCGCTGGCCGAGGGGGCCCTCACGATCCCCGGCTACAGCATGGACGGCTGGTACGGCCGCATCTTCGGCGGCAGCGGCTTCTTCGACATGGACAAGCCGATCCGCAAGTACACCAAGAGGGAGCTGCACGACCTCCTCCACCGGGAACCGACCAAGATCAAGGTCGAGGGCATCAACCTCACCTACGAGGGGCTGATCCCGAAGATCCAGAAGTCGATGCTGTCCAAGGACATCGACGCGCTGCAGCCGCACGTCCGCGCCTTCGTGGAGCGGGCGATGACCTTCACCACCTGCCCCGAGTGCCAGGGCACCCGGCTCAGCGAGGGGGCCCGGACCTCGAAGATCAAGGGCGTCAGCATCGCCGACGCCTGCGCGATGCAGATCAGCGACCTCGCCGCATGGGTCCGCGGCCTCGACGAGCCCTCGGTGGCTCCGCTGCTCGCCGCGCTGGGGCAGACCCTGGACTCGTTCGCGGAGATCGGCCTCGGCTACCTCTCGCTCGACCGGCCGTCGGGCACGCTCTCCGGCGGCGAGGCGCAGCGCACCAAGATGATCCGCCACCTCGGGTCCTCCCTGACCGACGTCACCTACGTCTTCGACGAACCCACCATCGGCCTGCACCCCCATGACATCCAGCGGATGAACGACCTCCTGCTGCGGCTGCGCGACAAGGGCAACACGGTGCTCGTCGTGGAGCACAAGCCGCAGACGATCGCGATCGCCGACCATGTCGTCGACCTCGGCCCGGCCGCCGGTACGGGAGGCGGCACCGTCTGCTTCGAGGGCACCGTCGAGGGACTGCGGGCCGGCGGCACCGTCACCGGCCGCCACCTCGACGACCGGGCCGCCCTCAAGGAGACGGTGCGCAAGCCCACCGGCTCGCTGGAGGTCCGCGGGGCGAGCGCGCACAACCTCCAGGGCGTCGACGTCGACATCCCGCTCGGGGTGCTGTGCGTGGTCACCGGCGTCGCCGGCTCCGGCAAGAGCTCGCTCGTGCACGGCTCGATCCCTCCCGGTGAGGGTGTGGTCTCGGTCGACCAGGGGGCGATCCGCGGCTCCCGGCGGAGCAACCCGGCCACGTACACCGGACTGCTCGACCCGATCCGCAAGGCGTTCGCCAAGGCCAACGGCGTCAAGCCGGCGCTGTTCAGCGCCAATTCCGAGGGCGCCTGCCCCACCTGCAACGGGGTCGGCGTCGTCTTCACCGACCTGGCGATGATGGCCGGCGTCTCCAGCACCTGCGAGGAATGCGAGGGGAAGCGGTTCCAGGCTGCCGTGCTGGACTACCACCTCGGCGGACGCGACATCAGCGAGGTGCTGGCGATGTCGGTGACCGAGGCCGAGCAGTTCCTCGGCGCCGGCGAGGCACGCACTCCGGCCGCGCACCGCATCCTCGAACGGCTCGTCGACGTCGGGCTCGGCTACCTCAGCCTCGGCCAGCCCCTCACCACACTGTCCGGCGGCGAGCGGCAACGGCTCAAGCTCGCCACCCACATGGCGGAGAAGGGCGGCGTCTACGTCCTCGACGAGCCGACCGCCGGCCTGCACCTCGCCGACGTCCAGCAGCTGCTCGGCCTGCTGGACCGGCTCGTCGACTCCGGCAAGTCGGTCATCGTCGTCGAACACCACCAGGCGGTCATGGCGCACGCCGACTGGATCATCGACCTCGGCCCCGGCGCCGGCCACGACGGCGGCCGGATCGTCTTCGAGGGCACACCCGCCGACCTCGTCGCGGCCCGCTCCACCCTCACCGGCGAGCACCTCGCGCAGTACGTCGGCAGCGGTACGCGTACGTGACCGCCGCGAGGAGGGGGCCCCAGAGGACCAAGGGGAGGTAGAGAAAGCCCGCGACCCTGGCGCCGAGGGCGGTCATGCCGGGGTGCGGCAGGCGCGGGTGCCGATCACAACGGTCGCGTACAGCTCCTCCGAGGTGCGTGCGCGCACGGACAGGCCGGCCGACGCCAGGGCCGCGGCCGTCTGCGGGGACTGGCGGGCGCTCGTCTCGATCAGCAGGTGGCCGCCCGGCGCCAGCCACGGCAGGGCCCCCGCCGCGACCCTGCGGTGGACGTCCAGGCCGTCCGGGCCGCCGTCCAGGGAGGTCAGGGGCTCGTGGTCGCGGGCCTCGGCGGGGAGCAGCCCGATCTCCCGCGAGGGGACGTAGGGGGCGTTGACCACGAGGACGTCCACCCGGCCCCGCAGCGTCCCGGGCAGCGCCTCGTACAGGTCGCCCTCGTGGACCCGACCCCCGTACGGGGCCACGTTGAGCCGTGCGTACGCCGCCGCCACCGGGTCGATGTCCGCCGCGTGCAGTTCCACCGGGGCGCCGCCCAGCCCCGCCGCGACCGCCGCCCCGAGCGCGCCCACCCCGCAGCACAGGTCCAGCACCACCGCACCCGGCCGGGCCAGTGCCACCGCCTCCTGCACCAGGAACTCGGTGCGCCGGCGCGGCACGAAGGCCCCTTCCCCGACCCGCATCCGCAGACCGCAGAACCCGGCCCAGCCGACGACGTGTTCCAGCGGTTCCCCGCCGGCCCGGCGGGCCACCAAGTCCGCCAGCTCCGCACCGTCCTCGGCGGCTGCGGCGCTCAGCAGCTCCGCCTCCTCCTCGGCGAAGACACAGCCCGCGGCACGCAGGGTGTCCACCACGGACGCCGGGGACGGGGACGACGGGGACGGGGACGACGGTGATGCCACGGAACTCATTCCTCGTTCTCCAGGACGGTGACGTCCAGGGATGCCAGCCGGGCCGGATCGGCCAGGATGTCGATGGCGACGATACGGCCGCCGCCCACCGTGAAGGCCAGGACCGAGAGCGGCTTGCCCCCGGGCGGAATGGTGACGACCCCGGGCACGCCGTTGACCAGCGCGGGCCGCCCGAACGGCGCGAGCCGCTGGAAGGTGAGCGCCTGCCGGGCCACCGCCCGCGCACCGAGCGCCAGTTCGGCCATGTCGACGCGGAGCACCACCTCGGGGTCGAGGACGGTGATGAGGCCCTCGAAGTCGCCGCTCCGGGAGGCCGCGAGGAACGCCCCGACGACCTCCTTCTGCCTGGCGAGGCCGACGTCGGGGGCCGGAGCGCCGCCCCGCACCCGCCTGCGGGCCCGGCTCGCCAGCTGCCGTGCCGCCGCGGGCGTGCGCTCCACGATGGGCGCGATCTCGTCGAAGGACACGCCGAACATGTCGTGCAGGACGAACGCCAGCCGCTCCGCGGGCGCCAGTTGCTCCAGGACGACGAGCAGCGCGAGCCCCACGGAGTCGGCGAGCAGCACCTCCTGCTCGGGGTCGAGCCCGTCCGGCGGGCTGAGCAGCGGCTCCGGCAGGCCGAGCGGCGAGTCCAGGGATTCCTCCCGCCTGGCCTTGCGCGAGCGCAGCTGGTCCAGGCAGACGCGGGCGACGACGGTGGTCAGCCAGCCGGCGAGGTTCTGCACCTCGCTCGTGTCGGACCGGTCGAGCCGGATCCAGGCCTCCTGGACCGCGTCGTCGGCCTCGGCGAGGGAGCCGAGCATCCGGTAGGCCACGGCCCGCAGATGCCCGCGGTTCTCCTCGAAACGCGCCGCCAGGTATGCGCCGTCTCCGCGGTACCCGGTGTCGCCGGTGCCGGTCATGGTGGTCGTTCCCCTCGGTCGTCCGTACGTCTTCACTGTCCCTGCTCCTCGAACCCCTGACGGACCGGAGGCCGCGGATGTGACGGGGAACGGGAAGAGCGGTCGGAGCAGAGCCCCGGAGGGGGCGCTGCCGTCAGAAGACGTCCGGGCACCAGGGGCGGCGCGCGGTGCGGAACACGGCGTCGGCGAGCGCCAGCGCCCCCGCCCGCTCCTCGGTCACCCGGCCGAGCGCGCCCAGCCGCACGGCGGACTCGTCGCCGAGGTAGAGGGAGCCCAGCGCGGCCACGTCGAGCCGCAGGTCCGCCGGCTCCCCGGTGCGGGTGCACTCCCCCGTCCCCGCGTCCAGCCGGTAGCGGCCACCGGCCGGCCCCGCCGGGTCGGCCACGTCCAGCACCAGGACCCCGGGCACGGCGTACGTCCGCGCGCGCAGGGCCCGTACGACGTCCAGTACGCGCACCCACAGGAAGTCGGACGCGGTGACCAGCCGCGCGGCTCGCGGATTGGGCAGCAGCTGTGTGACGAGGTCGTCGGGGGCGCGGTAGCCGGTGCGGACCTTCAGCACCCAGTCGATGGAGCACAGGAACTGCCACAGGGCCCGCTCCGCCTCCGGGCTGACCGCGATCAACTGCTTGACCTGCACCGTGTTCTGCGGGAGCTTCGCGTCCGACCAGTGGTCGTCGGCCGTGTAGGCCACCAGGCCGGCCACCTCGCCCGACGCGGTCCGGTACACGGCGTGGAACGAGGCCTGGTACGGGCGGTGCGACATCTCCTCCAGTCCGGTGGCCAGGTTCCACCAGCGGGTGTCGCGGTCCACCACGCCGTGCACGGCCGCCCGCAGCCGCTCGTGCAGCGCGGGGCCCACCCGGCGCACCTCGGCCTCGTCCGCCATCTCGATCCGGCCGCCGTCCGCGGGCCCGGACCAGCGCGGGTCGAGTCCGGTGCGCGGTACCTCGATCTCCCATTCCGAGAGGGAGGTGGCGGGCCCGTACCCGTAGCGCCCGTAGATCGGGTACTCGGCGGCGATCAGCGTCGACACCACGTCGCCGCGTGCGGCGGCGGCGGCGAGTTCGGCGGTCAGCATCCGGCTCAGCAGGCCCTGGCGGCGGTGCGTGGGCGAGACGGTGACGTTCGAGATGGCGTCGGCCGCGACCGCCGCGCCACCGGGCACCGTCAGCTCCTGCGCGAAGGAGCGGAGGGTGGCCACGCACCGGCCGGTGCCGGGGTCGAAGGCGCCCTGGAGGCGGGCGAGGTCGGTGTACTTGGCGCGCTGGGCGATGTCGGAGTCGGTCACCTTGGCCGGGGTCAGGAACCCTGTGTTCAGGGCGCGCAGCCACTCCGGGAGTTCGGATTCGGCGATCGGCCGGACGTCAGCACTCATAACCGGCCACGCTAATGCGCCGGCCGGCCCGCGTCGCCTGAATTTCCGGCGCCGCGCAGACCCCTCCAGCCGCCGGACTCCCGAGCTCCTGAGCTGCCGGACCGCCTACGCCAGCAGGTCGTCCACCTGCGCCTCGCCCTCCCGGTAGCGCCGGGTGATCTCCGCGGTGCAGTCGTCCACCGTGCGCTGCAACTGCTGGCGGCGCCGCGACACCTGCTGCTCGTAGCGCACCAGGCGGCCCATCGCCTCGTGCAGTTCGCCGTCGGTGCGCGCGCCCAGGTCGGACAGCTCCACGTCGGCGAGCATCTCCGCGGCCAGCAGCCGGAACTCCTCGCTGTGCGGGGTGGCGAGGGTGACGTGCCGGGCGGAGGCGCTGCGGCTGGAGGGCGCGTCGGCGAGGATCTCCGAGAGCCGGTCCAACATGGGCTGCCCGGGCGCGACCGGCGCCCCGGGATCGGCGCGTCGGGCCAGTTCGGCGCGCAGGATGTCGATCCGGCCCTGCAGGAGTCTGCGGATGTAGCTGAGGTCCGCCTCGTCGCGCTGCGCGTCCCGGCGCAGGCCGCGCAGCTCCGGCAGCCCGAGCGCGTTGGCCGCACCGGCAGGCGTGGTCGGCGCCTGTTCCTCGCCCGTGCGCTGCGCGGGCGGTCGGACCGCGCCGGCGGACGTGGCTGCGGGTGCTGCAGGTACGGAGGTACCAGAAGTATTCATGCGAACGTGTCCGTCCCCTCGACCGGTGCTGGGGGCACCGCCTGCATGCATCGTGCCACTCTCCGTGGTGCGGGTGCAGTCCCACTCCACCCGATCGGCCCCGGACGGGTGCACGGCTGGTACACAGGTGGTATGCGAGCAGTGGTGCAGAGGGTGGACGGCGCGAGCGTCGTGGTGGCCGGCGAGACCGTGGGCGAGATCGTCGGCGAGGGATTGTGCGTGCTGGTGGGGGTGACCCACGACGACACCGCCGAGAAGGCGGCGCAGCTGGCGCGCAAGCTGTGGTCGGTGCGCATCCTGGAGGGCGAGAAGTCCTGCAGCGACAACGGCTCGCCGCTGCTGGTGATCTCGCAGTTCACGCTCTACGGCGACGCCCGCAAGGGCCGGCGCCCCACCTGGAACGCCGCCGCGCCCGGCGAGGTCGCCGAACCGCTGGTCGACGAGGTCGTGGCACAGCTGCGGGCGCTGGGGGCGACGGTGGAGACGGGCCGGTTCGGCGCGGACATGCGGGTCTCGCTCACCAACCACGGCCCGTTCACCCTCGTCATCGACGTCTGAGACGTTCCCGGCCAGGTCAGGGGGCTACGACGACCTCCTGCGCCGCGGCCGTCTTCCCGGCCAGCAGCGGGGCGTCGACCGGCACGTTCCGCTTGACCAGCGCGAGCGCGATCGGGCCGAGCTCGTGGTGGCGGACCGCCGTGGTCACGAAGCCCAGCTGGCGGCCCTCCTCCCCGTCCGCGGCGAGCCGCAGCGGCGCGCCGTGGGCCGGGAGGACCACCTCCGAGCCGTCCAGGTGCAGGAAGACCAGGCGGCGCGGCGGCTTGCCCAGGTTGTGGACGCGGGCCACCGTCTCCTGGCCGCGGTAGCAGCCCTTCTGCAGGTGCACGGCCGTGCCGATCCAGCCCAGCTCGTGCGGGATGGTGCGGTGGTCGGTCTCCAGTCCGAGCCGCGGCCGGTGCGCCTCGACGCGCAGCGCCTCGTACGCGAGCAGTCCGGCGGCCGGGCCGTGGGAGGCGGCGAAGGACTCCAGCTCTGCGCGGGGCAGGAATACGTCGCGGCCGTGCGCGGTCTCCCGTACGACGTGCTGCTTGTCGACCTCCGCGATGGAGCCGGCCGGCAGGTGGACGACGGCGAAGTCGGCGGTCCGGTCGGCGACTTCGACGCGGTAGAAGAACTTCATCGACTCCAGGTAGGCGATCAGCGCCTCCTGCGTGCCGGGCTCCACGTGCGCCCACACCGTCTCGCCGTCGTCGACCAGGTAGAGCGCGTGCTCGATGTGGCCGTGCGCGGACAGGATCAGCGCCTCGGTGGCCTGCCCGGGCGGGAGTTCGGTGAGGTGCTGGGTGAGCAGCAGGTGCAGCCAGCTCAGCCGCTCCGGTCCGGTGACGGTGACGACTCCGCGGTGCGAGAGGTCGACGAAACCGCGGCCGTCCGCGAGGGCGCGCTGTTCGCCGTACAGCTCTCCGTAGTGGGCGGCGACGCCCTCGTCACGGCCTTCGGCCGGTACGGCGCCGGGAAGATGGAGCAAGGGGCTGCTGGTCATGCCGCCAAGCCTACGACCCTCTCAGGCCGAGCCGGCAGCGTGCTTCGCGGCACACTTCTTGCAGAGTCCGAAGATCGCGAAGTGCTTCATGTCGGTCTCGAACCCGAAGGTCGTACGGAGCTTCGCGGTGAACTCGGCGGCGACGTCCAGATCCGCCTCGATCACGTCGGTGCAGTCGCGGCAGACCAGGTGGATGTGGTGGTGCCGGTCGGCGAGGTGGTAGGTGGGCGCGCCGTGCCCGAGGTGGGCGTGCGAGACGAGCTTCAGCTCCTCCAGGAGCTCCAGCGTGCGGTAGACGGTGGAGATGTTGACCCCGGAGGCCGTCTTGCGCACTTCGGCGAGGATCTCGTCGGGGGTCGCGTGCTCCAGGGCGTCGACCGCTTCCAGCACGAGCTGTCGCTGGGGTGTCAGCCGGTACCCGCGCCGGCGCAGGTCGCTCTTCCAGTCGGCGCTTTCGCTGTCGTCGGTGCTCGCCACCCGGCCAGTGTACGGGCGCGGAAGGGACCGCGGGCGGGCCCGCGGTCCCTTCGGCGACGCGTCCGGGGTCAGCGGAAGAAGGCGATGCCGTCGTCCGGCATGTCCGGGAGGTTGCGGGCCATCTCGGCGACCTCCTCGGGCGTGACGACCTTCTTCAGCTGGGCCGACATGTACGGGCGCAGCTCGACCTCGGGGGTGGCCTTCTCGCCGACCCACATCAGGTCGCTCTTGACGTAGCCGTAGAGCCGCTTGCCGCCGCTGTACGGGCCGGAGGCGACGGTGCGGGCGACCGCGTCCGTCGCGAGGTCGATCTGGGGCTTCTGGTCGGCGAGCTCGCCGTACCAGACCTCGACGACGCCCTGGTCGCGGACCATGACGACCTCGACCTTGCGGTCCGTGTCGATCCGCCAGTAGCCGGACTCGGACTCCAGCGGCCGCACCTTGTTGCCCTCGGAGTCGAGGACCCACGTACGGGAGACGTACTCCAGGAAGTCCCGGCCGTCGTGGCTGAAGACGACTTCCTGGCCGAAGTTGCACTTCTCCTCGCCGGGGAAGTCGAAGACGCCTGCGCCTTCCCAGGTGCCGAGGAGGAAGGCGAGGGGGACGAGGCCGGGGTTCAGGTCGGACGGGATCTGGATCATGGTGGGCTGCTCAGGCGATCTGTGAGGGGTTCCGGGTCGGGGCGGCGGCCGGTGCCGGGGATGCCCCCGGACGGGGTCCGGGGGAGGTCAGCGCTGGCCCTGGTACAGCTTCTTCACGGCCAGACCGGTGAAGGCGAGCACGCCGACGCAGACCAGGATCAGGAGGGAGGTGAAGACTGCCTCAAGCACGGGGTGCTCCTCGGAAGGTTCGTTAGGGCAATGGGCCGGTCCCCAGCCTACTGGCCCGGGGACCGGCCCACTCCGTGAGGTGGCCCGCAGCGGCCGCGCCGGGGCGCTCAGCCGAGCAGCTGGCTCTGCAGGATCGCCGTCTGGTGCAGCGGAACGGACGCCACCTGGCCCTTGCGGCTCTGGAAGATCACGGCCTGGATGTCGCCGGAGCTGACGCAGCCCGCCTTGAGCTGCTCGTCGCCGACCGGAGCGGCCTCCTCGTAGACCGCTATGCCGTGGTGCTCGGGCGGGGACTCGACGAACTTGACCTTGGTCCAGGCCGTCTCCTGGTCCATGCGGTTGACGCCGTTGACGTTCATGTCGACGGTGCAGCCCTGAAAGGCGTCCACGAAGCCCGAGCTGTGGAAGCGCAGCAGGTAGATCCGGGTGCGGGTGCCGTCCGGGGTGGTCCAGCCGCGGCCGACGATCTGGCGCAGGCCGTCGTCGGCGAAGCCCTGCTTCATCTTGTCGCGCGCCGTGGGCTCGTACTCCTGGAGGAAGGTGTCCGGGGTGACCACGGAGTCCTTCTCCAGCTTGAGCGTGGTGTCCGGGGCGGAGCCCCGGGGGGCCGGCAGGAGCAGCTGCGCGAGACCGGCGTAGTGGATGCCGTCCTCGTTGTCCTTGGCGAAGGGCAGGGGGGCGCCGGGCGGCAGGGTGGGCTTGGCCAGCGCGGGGTAGTCCCAGCGGCCGTCCTCGCGGGTGGAGAGCCCGGGGACGTCGGTGCGCTCGGGCCGGGTGATCCCGTACGCGACCCCGGCGGCGACCACGCCGAAGACGAGGACGGCTGCCGTCCACCGCAGGGCGGCGGAGAGCCGGCGGCGGTGCTCGGGCGGGGCCGGCGCCTCCGCCGGTACGAGGGCTTCGGCCGCGGGCGCCGCGGGCACGTCGGCCCCGGCCGGCGCGGCGGGGGCCTCAGGCGCGGCCGGTGCGGGCGGGGCGGCCGGTGCGGGCGGGGCGTCCGGAGCGGCGTCGGTGGCGGTCGGCTCGGTCACACGGACTCCCCGGGGGACTTCAGGTGGCTCAGCTGGTTCTTGAAGAAGGCGACGGCGTCGGAGTGCGAGAAGGGCTTGGGCCCGAACGCCCGGAAGTTGACCAGCACGTCACCCTGGACCGCGACGCAGTCCATCGAGTCGATCTTCTCCTTCTTCTCCTCTCCGATGGCCACCAGCGCGCACTTGGCATCGGGGTGGCCGTCGACCGCGGGCGCGTCGCGGTCGTCCCCGGTGAGGTCCAGGAGCTTCTTGGACATCTCGGAGAACGCGCCCACGGCCTTCGGGTCCGCCTGCATGATGCGGACCTGGTAGACCGCCTCGCCGCCGCCCTTGGTGTAGCTGCGGCCGGCGAGCCCCTTGAGCTTGAGGCCGGCCAGCATCTCGTCGCGCTGCTTGCGCTCGGAGCTGGACAGGCCGTTGCGGGCGTCCTTGAAACCCTGGACGGCCTTCTCCCCCGAGACGAAGAAGTTGTTCCCGTCCTGGGCGAGGTCGGGGCCCAGCGTGAAATTGGACGGGACCGGCAGCAGCTTCCCGGAGAGCTCGTTCGCCGGTACGGACGCCGGCTCCTCGGGCTTGTGCGGGGCGCTGCCCTCGGCGGTCCAGTAGCGGGTGGGCGCGGTCCGGTCCGCGTGGTCCAGGGCTGCGGAGGCCGCGATGCCACCGCCGACGAGGACGGCCAGGCCGACCCCGCCCGCGACGAGGGCGACCGTCTTGCGGCCGACCGCGGCGCGCGGCGCCTTGCCCGAGGGGTCGGCGGCGGGTGCCGCGGCGGGCTCCACCGGTGTCGCGGGAGCCTCGGCCGGGGCCGGAGCCGGGGCCGGGGTTCCGGGGTGCTGCGGCTCGGTCACAGTCGCTCCAGCTGTCGCTTGGCCAGGTCGAGGACGTCGCCCTCGGAGACCTTGCCGCGGTTGTCGTAGTAGCCGATCTCCATGACGATGTCGCCGCGGCGGGCGAGGGCCCGCGCCCCGCGGATCGGGTAGTAGCCGGGCTTCTCGTGGGCCTCCGAGTCGACCCACACGTGCCCGAGGTCCCCGGAGGTGCCCGGGATGGCCACCCCGGCGTTGCCCGCGTGCTTGGCCTCGGGCATGTACGCGGACTGCCTCTGCTGGTACTTGTCCGCCTCGGCGCGCTCGGTGAACTGGATCAGCCGTACCTCCACGAACGTGCGGTCGTCCTGCGACCACAGGGTCGTGGCGATCCGCCGTACGTGGGCGTCCGCGAGCTCGCGGACCATGCTCTCCGGCTTCTCGAAGAAGTCGGCCGCGAAGACGTCGAGGGTCTCGTAGCCGGTGCCTTCGCTCTTCGCCCCGGCCGGAGCCTCGACCAGGAGCTTGGCGAGGTCGTCGTCCGTCTTGTGCCAGCGGTTGGCGTTGACGATCCTGTGCGTGGTCCCGTCGTCGGGCGCCAGCGCCTTCGGCGTGTCGATCTTCTGCTGGGCCAGCGGCGGCAGCGGCGTGGGCGGGCGGCCGTACTGGACCGCGTACCCCGTGACCGTGCCGGCCAGGACGCCGAGTACGGCCGCGCCCGCGATCAGGGCGACCGTGCGGCCGCGGAGGCGCCGGCGCACGGCGGGCGCGGAGGCGGGTGCAGGTGCGAAGCCGGGGGCGGCGGTCAGGTCCGCCGGAGCCGGCTCCGGCGCGGCCTCCCCCTCGTCACGCTGCTCGGAGAGGGTCTGGTCATGTTCCAAGGAAGGGTCCCCCCACAGGACTGGAGGCACCGGGTCGGTTCACCCGTGCACATCCATGACATGTACCGGAGGACTCCGGTTGTACGCATGCTTATTACATTCTTATCTCGGCGGCCTTCAGTCCTCGTGCCGGCGCTTCCCGTCCAGTTCGTCCCACCACTCGTCGGACTTCGGATCGCCCGAGGGGTCGTCCCACCACCGGTCGTCCGGCCCGCGCCGGTTCGCGATCATCGCGGCGACCGGCGGGATGACCATGGCGACCACGCAGAGGGCCACCGCCGCCTCCACCGAGATGAGGCGCACGAAGGCCCAGGCGGACACGAACAGGAAGAGGCATCCGCCCATGAGGAGGAAGTAGACGCGGCGCCGCCGTGCGTACATGACTCCAGGGTAGGGCCGCGGCCGGACGGCGCGAAGGGCCGCACCCCGTTCCAGTGGCGTCCAACCCCCTGGGGTGCGGCCCTTCGGCCGGTCATGCTGCGAGCGGTCAGACCGCGATCGCCACGTCCGTCACGCCGCCGGCCTCGGCGACCACCACGGCGCGGTCCGCCTGGGCGCCGGGCACCAGGGCCCGCAGCGTCCAGGAACCGGTCGCCGCGTAGAAGCGGAACTGGCCGGTCGCCGAGGTCGGGACCTCGGCCGTGAACTCGCCGGTCGAGTCGAGCAGCCGCACGTACCCGCTGATGGGCTCGCCGTCCTTGGTCACCTGACCCTGGATGGCGGTCTCACCGGGCTTGAGCGTCGCGAGGTCGGGCCCGCCGATCTGTGCTCCACACATGTTCTCTGTCCTGTCCTGAGAGAAGGTCGTACCGCGAAGGGCGTCGCGTGCCCGGTCGCCGTGCTTGATTGCCGGTCTGGGCCGGATTACTTGTTGGCGCCGAGCTCGATCGGCACGCCGACCAGGGAGCCGTACTCGGTCCAGGAGCCGTCGTAGTTCTTGACGTTCTCCTGGCCCAGGAGCTCGTGCAGCACGAACCAGGTCAGCGCGGAGCGCTCACCGATGCGGCAGTAGGCGATGGTGTCCTTCGACAGGTCGACCTGCTCCTGCTCGTAGAGGGCGGTGAGCTCCTCGTCGGACTTGAAGGTGCCGTCGTCGTTGGCGTTCTTCGACCAGGGGATGTTGCGGGCGCTCGGCACGTGGCCGGGGCGCTGCGACTGCTCCTGCGGGAGGTGCGCCGGGGCGAGCAGCTTGCCGGAGAACTCGTCGGGCGAGCGGACGTCGACCAGGTTCTGGGCGCCGATGGCGGCCACGACGTCGTCGCGGAAGGCGCGGATCGAGGTGTCCTGGGCCTTGGCCTTGTACGCGGTGGCCGGGCGCTGCGGGACCTCGGTGCCGTCGACCAGGTCGCGGGAGTCGAGCTCCCACTTCTTGCGGCCGCCGTCGAGGAGCTTGACGTCCTGGTGGCCGTAGAGCTTGAAGTACCAGTAGGCGTAGGACGCGAACCAGTTGTTGTTGCCGCCGTAGAGGACGACGGTGTCATCGTTGGAGATGCCCTTGGCAGACAGGAGCTTCTCGAAGCCCTCCTGGTCCACGAAGTCACGGCGGACCGGGTCCTGGAGGTCCTTCTTCCAGTCGATCCGGACGGCGTTCTTGATGTGGTTCTTGTCGTACGCGGAGGTGTCCTCGTCGACCTCGACGATGACGACGTTCGCGTCGTTCAGGTGGGCTTCGACCCAGTCGGCGTCTACGAGGACGTCGCTGCGGCTCATGGTGTTCTCCTCCGGGGCAGTGTGCGGCGGGGCTGTGCCGTGCAGGTGCAGGGGTGCTGCTGCTGGTGCGTACCGCTCCGGGGGCGCTCCTCAGACCTGCGCGGGGAGGCGGCAGGGGGCAGGAGGAAGCAGCTGCGGTGCGGACACGCGGGAAGGACGGTCGTCCGGCTGAGGGAGCGGATGCGCTCTCAGGTCACATGGATCGACAGAGCATGGCGGCGACGCGACACAGGTCTACTGCCCGCCGCTTCGTGAGGTCCGCCTGCTGATGCTTCATAGCCATGGATCGTAGGGACGAACCGGCCGCCCTGTCACCGGCGTGTCATATTCCGAGACAGGATCGTCCGGATGCCGGGACGCAGGACGCTGCGGGCCGCCGCCGCACCGGAAACCGGCCCCTGTCGGCGGCCCATCCTTCTGCGGATCGGACCGGACCGTCTCACGATCCGGCCAGCACCACGTCCTGACCGCTCAGCACGAGGTGCACGCCCGCCTCGTCCGAGGTCAGCGAGTCCAGCCGCAGACCGGCCGGGAGCCCGCCGTCCAGCCGCCGGTCGAAGTCCGTCTTCTTGCGGACCGCGCTCTCGATCCCGGGGATGCCCTCGCCCGGGACGGCGTCCGCCCGGACCCGGACCACCTTGCCGCCGCCCTCTCCGGCGTCCACCAGCGTGACGGTCGACACCACGCTGCGGGTGAAGGTCCGCCCCAGGATGTCCACGGAGGCGGTGACCTTCACCTTGCCCGGCGCCCCGCCGTAGGCGAGGGTGACGCCGGTCTGGGAGGCCTGGGTCAGATCCGCGTACGTCACGAGGGCCGAGCCCTCGGCGCGCCGGGCGGTGCCTCCGCTGTAGTCACCGTTCAGCCTGACCTGGCGGAAGCTGGCGTCGAGCTCGGAGAGCCGCGTCTTGCGGCCGTCCGCGACCGCGTCGACCCCCTTCAGCTTCACGTCGACCCGGTCGAGGTCGTGGCTGAGCGCCTGGGTGAGGAACGGGAAGCCGTGGATGTCCACCTCCGTGCTCCCCGCCAGCCCCTGCCGGGCCTGGATCCGCTCGGCCAGCCGGTTCTCGGCATAGCCGGCGGCCCAGCGGTCGACCCCCCAGAACAGGGCCCCCAGCACCACGGCAATGATCACGACGACACGCAGGAAACGCACGTGCCCCTCCCCCTGTAGATCGGTACGTGCGTTCTAGTGGACCACGGGGACCCGTCGGACGGCCGTCAGCGACGCCCCGGCGGGCCGCCCGGGCGTCCTCAGACCACCACCCGCCCGATCAGGTAGACCGCCGGTGCGGCGGCCGCCAGCGGCAGCGCGACCCCGGCCGTCATGTGGACGAACTTCGACGGATAGTCGTACGCGGCCACGCGCAGCCCGATCAGCGCGCACACCCCCGCGACCAGGCCGATCAGCGCCCCGCCGACCCCCACGGAGGTCAGACCGCCCACGGCGATCCCGGCCCCGGCGGCCGCGGCGAGCGAGACGCCCACGGACGGCGCGGCCGGCAGCGGCAGCGCCCGGGCGAAGACGGCGACCGCGACGGCGGCCGCGCCCACGGTGACGGCGGCGGAGTCGGCGGCCAGGTACCCGGCGCAGACGATGGCGAGGGCGGCGGAGGCCACGGAGGCCATCAGGCCGTACATCCGCTCGTCGGGGTCGGCCTGGCTGCGCAGCTGGAGGACCAGCGTGAGCAGGACCCAGGCGCCGAGGGTGCCGATGATCGCGCCGGGGCCGTACACCTCCTCCACCGCCAGGACCGCGCCGTCGGCCACGACGGCTCCGGCGAAGGCGAGGGCGATGCCCTGGCGGGCCGGCCACATGCCGTTGAGCCGGAACCAGCCGGCCGCGGTCAGGGCCTGGAGGGCGACCAGCGGCACCAGCAGCGCGAGGTCGCCGACGGCGGCGGCGCCGGCCAGCAGCAGCCCGAGGGCGGCGGTCAGTATGGCCGACTGCGGTCCCGGATCGATGATCGGCGAGCGGCCTTCGGCGCGGGCCTGGGCCGGGTCGACGGCGCGCAGGGTGTTGCCGCCGAGGGTGGGCGGGGAGTACGCGGGCTCCTCGCCCGGGACCGCGGTGTCCGGGACGTCCGCGACGTCCGGGACGTCCGCGACCGGGGGCAGGTAGGCGGTGGCCTCGGCGGCCGGTTCCGCCGGCGGCTGCGCCTGCGGGCCGGGGGTCTGCGGGACCTGCGGCTGCGGGACCTGCGGCTGCGGCGGGAGGTAGGCGGTGGCCTCGGCCCAGTCCGGGGCCGGGGGCTGCGGGGCGGCCTGCGCGGGCACCTCCTCGCGGAACCAGCCGTCGGGGGCGGCGCTCTCGCGGACCGGGGGCAGGTACGCGGTCTCGGCGGCCCACTCCGGGGCGGGCGCCGCGGGCGCCGCGTCGCGGTACCAGCCGTCCGGGGCGCCGGACCGGCCGTACGGCTGCTGCGGCTGCTGCGGCTGCTGCGGCTGCTGCGGCTGCTGCGCATAGGGCTGCGGCTGCGGCTGAACCGGACCGGGATCGCGGTACGGGGGCAGGTAGGCGGTCGCCTCGGCGGCGGAGCCCTCCTCCGCCCACGGCGCGCCCGGACCCGGTGTGGGCTGCGCGGGCGCCGCCGGGGCCGCCGGGGCCTCGTCACGGAACCACCCCTCGGGCGCCGCGGGCCGGCCCGGCACACCGCCCAGCGGCGGGTGCACCGGCTGGTAGCCGGTGTCCCACGTGTCGGACTGCCAGGTCTGGGTCCCGTACGGGTCCTGGGGCTGCTGGTGCTGCTGGTGCTGCTGGTGCTCTTCGGGGGTGCTCATCGGCTTCCGCTCACCCGCCCGCGAACGGCGGGAGCACCTCGACGGTGCCCCCCTCGGTCAGCGGAACGGCATCGTGCGGGCGCTTGCCCACAGGCTCGTCGTTCACGAGGAAGGAGCAGCGCAGCAGGACCCGGGTCAGTTCCCCCGGGTGGCGCTCCCGCACGGCGTCGAGCGCCTCCGCGAGTGTGCGCGCCGCGTACGGCTCCTCCGCCGTACCGGCCGCGGCCTTGGCCGCCGCCCAGTAGCGGATGGTTCCGGTTGCCACTGCAGCTCCTATCGTCGGCTCTCTACCGTCGCCGTCCATGATGACCCCTCCCGCCACCCCGGCCCTCGTCCCCCGGCGCGTGGTGGGAACCACAGAAGACGGAGGGCCGAGCCCTCGGTGCCGTGGGCGCCGGTGGGCTATTCTGCTGGCGAGAGGATCCGGGCAATGTTGCCCCCGGGTCCTTTTGTGCTTTCAGCACGTTGAACGGAAGCAGAACAGTGGAACAGTGGTGACCACGGGCCTCAGGGCGCGGGGACCGCAGGCCGCCGCACAGCACCACCGCACGCAGCACCACGTACGAAGCAGTACCGCGAACGTCCTCGACGGGACCGAGGAGGAACCGACGTGATGGACCGGCGAACCGTGCACGACCTCTCGACCCGGGCAGGTGGTCGGGCATGAGCTCTCTCCTGTTGCTGACCAACGCCCTGCAGCCCTCCACCGAGGTGCTGCCCGCCCTCGGCCTGCTCCTGCACAACGTCCGGGTCGCCCCGGCCGAGGGCCCGGCCCTCGTGGACACCCCGGGCGCGGACGTCATCCTCGTGGACGGCCGCCGCGACCTGCCGCAGGTGCGCTCGCTGTGCCAGCTGCTGCGCTCCACCGGGCCCGGCTGCCCGCTGGTCCTCGTCGTCACCGAGGGCGGCCTGGCGGCCGTCACCGCCGACTGGGGCATCGACGACGTCCTCCTCGACACCGCCGGTCCCGCCGAGGTCGAGGCGCGGTTGCGGCTGGCCACCGGCCGCCAGCAGCTGGGCACCGACGACTCGCCCATGGAGATCCGCAACGGCGACCTGTCGGTCGACGAGGCGACGTACTCCGCGAAGCTGAAGGGCCGGGTCCTCGACCTCACCTTCAAGGAGTTCGAGCTGCTCAAATACCTGGCGCAGCACCCGGGCCGGGTCTTCACCCGGGCGCAGCTGCTCCAGGAGGTGTGGGGCTACGACTACTTCGGCGGCACCCGGACGGTGGACGTCCACGTACGGCGGCTGCGCGCCAAGCTCGGCCCGGAGCACGAGTCGCTGATCGGAACGGTCCGCAACGTCGGCTACCGCTTCGTGACGCCGGAGAAGGTCGAGCGCGCGGCGGCGGAGGCGGCGGCCCAGGCGGCGGAGAAGGTCGCGGCCCGGGCGGCGGCCGAGGGTCCGGCGGGCGCCACCCGTGAGGAGGAACCGGTTGTGAGCATCCACTCCACAGGACGCCCTGCCCAGAGGTAGTGCACCCCGCGTAGACTCCGCTGCGTGGCCAAGGTGACGCGGGATGACGTGGCGCGACTTGCGGGTACTTCTACCGCCGTCGTGAGCTACGTCATCAACAACGGACCCCGGCCGGTCGCCCCGGCCACGCGCGAGCGTGTCCTCGCCGCGATCAAAGAGCTGGGCTACCGCCCGGACCGGGTCGCCCAGGCCATGGCGTCCCGGCGCACCGACCTCATAGGCATGATCGTCCCGGACGCCCGCCAGCCCTTCTTCGCGGAGATGGCGCACGCGGTCGAGCAGGCCGCCGCCGAGCGCGGGAAGATGGTGCTGGTCGGGAACTCCGACTACCGGGACGAGCGCGAGGTGCACTACCTGCGCGCGTTCCTCGGGATGCGGGTCTCGGGCCTGATCCTGGTCAGCCAGGGCATGAGCGAGCGCGCCGCCTCGGAGATCGAGGCGTGGGACGCACGGGTCGTGCTGCTGCACGAGCGGCCGGAGGCGATCGACGACGTCGCGGTGGTCACGGACGACATCGGCGGCGCGCAGCTCGCCACCCGGCACCTCCTGGAGCACGGGCACGAGTACGTGGCGTGCATCGGCGGCATCGAGAACACCCCGTCGGTCGGCGACCCGGTCGCCGACCACGTCGAGGGCTGGCGGCGGGCGATGCTGGAGTCCGGGCGCTCGATCGAAGGCCGGCTGATCGAGGCCCCGTACAACCGGTACGACGCCTACCGGGTCGCCCTGGAGGTGCTGGCCCGGCCCGACCGCCCGACGGCGATCTTCTGCGCCACGGACGACCAGGCGATCGGTGTGCTGCGGGCGGCGCGGGAGCTGCGGATCGACGTGCCCGGCGAGCTGGCGGTGGCGGGCTTCGACGACGTCAAGGAGGCGGCCCTCACGGATCCGCCGCTGACGACGATCGCCTCGGACCGGCCGGCGATGGCCCGGGCGGCGGTGGACTTGGTGCTGGACGACGGCCTGCGCGTGGCGGGCTCGCGCCGCGAACGCCTCAAGCAGTTCCCCTCGGCGCTGGTCATCCGCCGCTCCTGCGGCTGCCACTGATTTTTTTGCGCCCCTCGCGCCCCTCGGCGCCCGGAGGCGCCACTCCCCCTTCACGCGCCCCTGGCACCCCTCGGCGCCCGGGGGCGCCACTCCCCCTTCACGCGCCCCTCGCACCCCTCGGCGCCCGGGGGCGCCTCGCGGGCTTCGGCCCGCTGCGCCGGACTCCGTCCGGCGGTCCCGGCCTGCATCCGCCCCCGGACCGGTCCTGATGGCGGGAGCGTGGAGGCAAGGGGGTAGGGCACCAGTCGCCGGCCCGGGACCGGCCCCGGTAGCGGGGTGGAGGTCGGTCGGGGGTGGGGACCTGCGAGAAGAGGGGCCCGTCGCGCGGGTGCGGGTTGCGGGGGCTGCTGTCAACGCCTCCGTGGTTGGCCCCTCTTCTCGCAGGTTCCCACCACTGGCCAGTCGGCTCCCGCTGCCGGGGCCGGTACGGGCCGGCCGGGCCCCGTACATGCCGTCGGCCGGTGAACGGGAGAAGGGCGGAGCGGGGAGAAGCCGCAGCGGCTGCCGACGACCTCGGCCCGGGTCCTTATATCCGGCATACGCGGTTCTGTCGGGCTTCTCAGCGGGGATTCAGGAAGCTTTCATGATCCCGGGACACAGTCAGGAACATGACCGAGAGCGAGAGCTTCCGCCACGCGGGCGATGACCCGCAGGAGAACCGCCCGTCCGCCGGGGCCTGTCCCCCGCCGCCCGGGTACCCGCCGGCCGCTGCCGGCCGGCCCGCGGGCCACCAGCGCAGCTGGGGCGAGACGCAGCCCGGCTGGGGCGAGGCGCAGCACCCCGGCTGGGGCGAGCCGGCCCAGGCACCCGCCCCCCGGGGCCACGCCCGCGCCAAGCGGCCCGTGGCCCTGCTCGCCGCCGTCGCGATCGCCGCCGCGGTCGTCGGGGGCGGCACGGCCGTGGCCGTGCAGCAGGCGCTCGGCGGCCACACCGGCGCAGGCCGCTCCGTCACCGGCACCAACGTCTCGCAGTCCAGCACCGGCACCGTCTCCGGCGTGGCCGAGCAGGTCAGCCCGTCCGTCGTCCGGATCGACACCCGGACCTCCTCCGGCCAGGGCACCGGCTCCGGGATCGTCGTCACCGCCGACGGCGAGATCGTCACCAACAACCACGTCGTCAGCGGCGCCGCCGAGATCCAGGTGACGATGAGCGACGGCAGGACGTACGCCGCCAAGATCCTCGGCACCGACCCCGACAAGGACCTGGCCCTCATCAAGCTCCAGGGCGCCTCCGGTCTCAAGCCCGCCACGTTCGGCAACTCCGACGGCCTCCGGGTCGGCGACCAGGTCGTCGCCATCGGCTCCCCCGACCGCCTCACCGGCACGGTCACCAGCGGCATCGTCTCGGCCCTGAACCGCGACGTGAACGTCCCCAAGTCCGAGCAGCAGTCCCCGCAGCGCCGCCAGGGCGACGGCTGGCCCTTCTCCTACGACGGCCGGCAGTTCAACGGCGGCACCGGCTCGGACACCACCTCGTACAAGGCCATCCAGACCGATGCCTCCCTCAACCCGGGCAACTCCGGCGGCGCCCTGGTCAACATGAACGGCGAGATCGTCGGCATGCCGTCCGCCATCTACTCCCCGGCCACCGACAGCGCCGGCGCCGGCAGCGTCGGCCTGGGCTTCGCCATCCCGGTCAACACGATCAAGGCCGACCTCCCCTCCCTCCGCAAGGGCGGCACGGGCGGCACGGGTTCCGGCGGCGGCAGCTCCGCCGCCAACGGCTTCGGCACCTCGTACTGACCCCGCCCTCACCCCGCAGGGGCCTAGCCTGGAGGCCGCGATCACCGACCAGCACCCAGGGGGACCGACCATGGCCGCACCGACCGCCGGGAGCGCCGAGGGCGACCCGCGGCGCATCCTCGTCGTCGACGACGAACCGGCCGTCCGGGAGGCCCTGCGCCGCAGCCTCGCCTTCGAGGGGTACGCGGCGCAGACCGCCGTGGACGGGCTCGACGCCCTCGACAAGGCGGCCTCGTACGCCCCCGACCTGATCGTCCTGGACATCCAGATGCCCCGTATGGACGGCCTCACCGCGGCCCGCCGGCTGCGCGCCTCCGGCAGCACCACGCCCATCCTGATGCTCACCGCCCGCGACACCGTCGGCGACCGCGTCACCGGCCTCGACGCGGGCGCCGACGACTACCTCGTCAAACCGTTCGAGCTCGACGAGCTGTTCGCCCGGGTCCGCGCCCTGCTGCGCCGCAGCGCGTACGCCGCCCCCGCCGCCGGGAGCGCAGGGCCCGAGGACACCCTCGTCTTCGGCGACCTGCGGATGGACCTGGCCACCCGCGAGGTCACCCGGGCCGGCCGGCCGGTGGAGCTGACCCGGACCGAGTTCACGCTGCTGGAGATGTTCCTGGCGCACCCGCGGCAGGTGCTCACCCGCGAGCAGATCCTCAAGACCGTCTGGGGCTTCGACTTCGAGCCGAGCTCCAACTCCCTGGACGTCTACGTCATGTACCTGCGCCGCAAGACGGAGGCGGGCGGCGAGCCCCGGCTCGTCCACACCGTGCGCGGGGTGGGCTACGTCCTGCGGGCGGGCGAGAGCGGACCCGAGTGAACCCTGCCGCCAGATTCCGCGCCCTGCCGCTGCGCTCCCGGCTGGCCCTGCTGGTCGCGGTGGCGGTGGCGGTCGCCGTCGCCGCCGTCGCGGCCGTGTCCTGGGTGATGGTGCGCACGCAGCTGCGCGAGCAGCTCGACCGGTCGCTGATGGCCACGAACCCGTCCGCTCAGGTCGTACGGACCCTCAGCGAGCCCTGTGTGGCCGCCCCGAGCCGCCCCGCCCAGGAGATCGCCGGGAAGCTGAACCCGACCGTGCAGATCGTCCTCGCCGACGGCAGCCACTGCTGGGTGAGCGGGCTGACCAACCTGCCGGTGAGCACGGCCGACCGGCAGGTCGCCGCCGGGCAGCGCCCGACCAGCCTGCACGACGCGACGACCGCCGACGGGACGGCGATGCGCGTCTACACCTTCGCGGCGCAGACCCAGCCGGGAGCGCCGGTGTTCGGCATCTCCGTCGCCAAGCCCCTGGCCGACATCGACAAACCGCTGTCCACTCTGGCCTGGGTGCTGCTGTTCGTCTCCGGTGTCGGCGTCGTCGGCGCCGGCGCGGCCGGACTGTGGGTGGCCCGTACGGGCCTTCGGCCGGTCGACGAACTCACCGGCGCCGTCGAGCACATCGCCCGCACCGAGGACCTCACCGTACGGATCCCCGACGAGGGCGACGACGAGATCGCCCGCCTGTCGCGGTCCTTCAACTCGATGACGGCGGCCCTGGCCTCCTCGCGGGAGCGCCAGGCCCAGCTGATCGCGGACGCCGGGCACGAGCTGCGCACCCCGCTCACCTCGCTGCGCACCAACATCGAGCTGCTCGCGCGCAGCGAGGACACCGGCCGGGCCATCCCGCCCGAGGACCGCAGGGAGCTGCTGGCCTCGGTCACGGCGCAGATGACGGAGCTGGCCGCACTGATCGGCGACCTCCAGGAGCTGTCCCGCCCGGACGCGGCCCCGCCCGCCAGGCTGGAGGTGGTGGCCCTGCACGAGATCGCGCGCAGCGCGCTGTCCCGGGCCCGGCTGCGGGGTCCGGAGCTGGGCTTCGGCGCCGAGCTGGAACCCTGGTACGTGCGGGGCGAGGCGGCGGCCCTGGAGCGGGCGGTGGTCAACGTCCTGGACAACGCGGTGAAGTTCAGCCCGCCGGGCGCCGCGGTGGAGGTGTCGCTGCGGTCGGGCGAGCTGACCGTACGGGACCACGGGCCCGGTATTCCGGCCGAGGACCTCCCGCACGTCTTCGAGCGGTTCTGGCGGTCACCGTCGGCCCGCGCCCTGCCCGGCAGCGGGCTCGGCCTGTCGATCGTGGCCCGTACGGTGGCGCGCGCGGGCGGGAGCGCGGAGTTGCGGGCGCCGGCGGACGGCGGCCCGGGTACGGAGGCGGTGCTCCGCCTCCCGGGCGCCCCGACACCGCCCCCGGCGCCGCCGGCGACGGCGCCGCGGGACGGGTCAGTTGTGCCGGATCAGTGAGGCGACCAGGCCGGAGCGGGTGTTGGGGAAGTCCATCGGGACGATCCCGAGCCCGGTGCGGCCCGCCAGTTCGGAGCCGTCGACGAAGGCGTGCACCTGGGGGTTGAGCCGGTCGGAGTTCCAGCGCGGCGGCATGTACGCCGCGGTGCTGGTGTAGTTGACGAAGAGCTTGCCGGGCTGCTGGACGGCCCGGCGGAACTGGTTCTCGATCTTTCCGCGTTTGGCGAAGGGCTCGGCGTTGTAGTCGTCCTGGATGTCGAAGACGCTGCCGTCGCCGTACCGCAGGCCGGGCAGACCGCCGTTGTCGGCGAGCAGGACGACCTTGCCGCGGGCCTGGCCGAGGGTGGGCAGGGTGTCGGCGATCCGGAACAGCGGGCGCCAGCCGCGGTGGTCGAGGTAGTCGTCGAAGACGGCGCGGAACGTCGCGTCGCTTTCGCCGGAGTACTCCTGCTTGACCCGCATCAGGACGGTCTCGGAGGGGTGGGCGGCGAGGAAGTTCCAGCAGGCGACGAGGACGTCGCCGAACATCAGGTCCTGGAAGAAGGCCGCGTGGTGGATGGCGAAGGACCCGCCGGTGACCCGGCAGCGGACGTCCAGGAACCGGATCCCGGAGTCGAGCTGCTGCGCGATCGAGGTGTTCTGGCAGGCGACGTAGAGCCCGCCCTTGGTGGCGCCCGAGTCGTGGGTGCCGGGGATGGTCATCCGCTGGAGCGGGGTGGAGTCGCCGAGTCCGGCCATCCAGTCCTGCGTGCCGAGGGTGCGGGCGGAGGCCGCTCCCGTACCGGTGCCGAGGGCCAGGGCGGCGCCGGCCGCCAGCGCCCCGCCGAGGAATCCCCGCCGGCCCAGGCCCGTGCCCAGGCCCGTGCCCGGGGCCGGGCCGGGGCCCGCGCCTGCGTCCGCCTCCGTCCGCGCGTCCGTGTCCGCGTCCCCGCCCACGCCTGTGCCCACGCCCATGCCCGCCCCTTTGCCGACTCGGTTGGTCGCCCGGATTATGGCGTGGCGGCGCGCGGTTTACTACCCGTCGGTAGCGCTCACCTTTCGAGCAACTCGGCCAGGGCGCGCAGGCCTTGGGCGAGTTCCCGCCCGTTCGGCGCCTGCTCCGCGTCGGTCAGCGCCTGGACCATCACCCCGGACAGCAGCGCGAGGTGCACCGACCCGAGGGACCGTACGTCCTCCTCGGCGACCGCCTCCTCGGGTACGCCGCGCAGCCCGGCGGCGATCATGCGGCGGGAGCCCCGCTGGCCTTCGGCGAGGACCGCGAGCAGCTCGGGCGAGGACTGGGCGTGGACGAAGGCCTCGATGGAGGCGGTCCAGAGCCAGCGCATGTCGCGGAAGTCCTGGATCTTGCGGTCCCACATGTCGGCGTAGCGCTCGGCGGCCGTGTCGCCCTGCCCGGCCAGCCGGCCGGCCGATGCGGACCACTCGTCCATCGCGGCGAACAGCGCCTGGTTGAGCAGGGCCTCGCGCGAGCCGAAGTGGTAGCCGATCGCGGCCATGCTCACCTGTGCCGCCGAGGCGATGTCGCGCACCGTGGTGCGCAGGTACCCCTTCTCCTCCAGGCAGCGGCGCGCTCCGGCCAGCAGGTCCTCGCGATTTCCCATGCCGGGATCGTAGCCGCACCCCCCGATTTAGGCGCTCGCCCAAGACATACGTATTGTGCAAGCGCCCAAATCCTGGCAGGCTCGTACCCGTCACCGCAGGACACACAGGGGAGAGCGGACATGCGCCACACGCTGACCATCGACGACCGCACGCTGTCGTACCTGGACTTCGGCGGCCCCGGCCGCCCGCTGCTGGCGCTGCACGGGGGCCTGTCCGAAGCCCTCGCCTTCAGCGGCCTCGCCGAAGCCCTGGGCGACGCCTGGCGGGTCATCGCCCCCGACCAGCGCGGCCACGGCGACTCCGGCCGGGCCGCCGACCACACCCGCGCCGGATACGTCGCCGACGCCGTCGCGCTGCTCGACCACCTCGGCCTCCACGCCCCCGTGGCCGTCCTCGGCTACTCCCTCGGCGGGCTCAACGCCGTCCACCTGGCCGCCGCCCACCCCGGCCGGGTGAGCGCGCTGATCGACGTGGACTCGGCCGTGGAGATCAATCCGGTGGGCCACGAGTGGATGGGCTTCCTGCACACCATGCGCTACACCGCCCCCACCCGCGAGGAACTCCTCAACGCCGCCGGGCCGGTGGGCGCGCAGTTCGTCGAGCCGGCGCTGCGCCCGCTGCCGGACGGGCAGGGCTGGCGGCTGCCGTTCCACCCGCAGGACATGCTCGACTCCGTCGAGTCCTGCCGCGGCGACCACTGGGACGCCTGGCTCGGGAGCACGTGCCCGGCGCTGCTGATCCACGGCACCCGCAGCGCGGCGCTCCCGCAGGCGCAGGCCGACGCGATGGTCACCCGGCGGCCCGGCACCTCGTACACGCCCCTCGACGGGGACCACTTCCTGCCGTTCACCCACCCCGAGGACTTCCACCAGGCCGTCGCGGCCTACCTCGCCGCCCTCTGACCGCCCCGTCACGGGGGTGCGGGGCACAACGCCGGAGGGGCGGCGGGCCGGGTGGCCCGCCGCCCCTCCGGGCGTGCTGTACGCAGCTGTCCTCCGGGCCCGGCCCGGGTGCTACTTGACGACCGTGATGCGGTCCGCCGCCGGCGGGGCGATCGGGCTCGCCGCCGAGGACTTCGCCAGGTAGGCGTTGAAGGCCTCCAGGTCGGGCACGCCGACCAGCTTGTTCTTGTGGTCCTTCAGGACGGTGAAGCCGTCACCGCCGCCCGCGAGGAACTCGTTCATCGCGACCCGGTAGGTCTTGGCGGGGTCGATCGCCGCGCCGTTCAGCTTCACCGAGTCCACGACGACGCGGTCCGCGCCCGTCTTCGTCATGTCCAGGGTGTAGGTGAAGCCCTTGGAGACCTGGAGGATCTTCGGGGCCGCACCGTTGACCGGACCGCTGACCTGCTGCTGCAGGGCGGTGATCAGCTGCGCGCCGGTCAGGTCCACGATGTTCATGAGGTTGTTGAACGGCTGGACCGTGTACGACTCGCCGTACGTCACGACACCGTCGCCCTCGTCACCCGCGGCCTTGTAGGCCAGGTCGGCACGGATGCCGCCCGGGTTCATGATGGCCAGCTGCGCGCCGCCCTTGTCGGCCGGGGCCGTGGCCTCCAGCTGCGCGTCGGCGATCAGGTCGCCGAGCGGCTTCTCCGGGGCCTCCGAGCCGCGGCCCGCGATGTCCGCCGAGATGTAGCCCATCGGCCGGTTGGCGACCGGCGCCGCCAGGGCCTTCCAGCGGTCGATCAGCTCGGTCATGTCGGGGGCCTTGGGCTGGTCCCGGGTGACGACCTTGTTGACCGGCTTCGGCGCGACGAGCGGCGTACGGACGATGTCCTTGGTCTGCCGGTCGTACGTCAGCGTGGTGTCCGTGAACAGGCGGCCGTAGGAGGCGGCCGAGGTGACCATGCGCGGGTTGCCCGCCGGGTCCGGGATGTTGCACGCGTACGCCTGGTGCGTGTGGCCCGTGACCAGCGCGTCGACCTTCGGGTCGACGTTCTTCGCGATGTCCACGATGGCACCCGAGATGCCCGCGCCGGCACCCGGCACGTTGCAGTCGTAGTTGTAGGCGCCGCTCGCGGGCAGGCCGCCCTCGTGGATGAGCGCGACGATCGACTTCACGCCCTGCTTGTTCAGCTCCTCGGCGTACTTGTTGATCGTCTCGACCTCGTCACCGAACTTGAGGCCCTTGACCCCGTCGGCGGTCACGACGTCCGGGGTGCCCTCCAGGGTGACGCCGATGAAACCGATCTTCACGTCCCCCTTCTTCCAGATGAAGGTGGGCGACATCAGCGGACGCTTGGTCTTCTCGTCGGTCACGTTCGCCGCGAGGTACTTGAACTCGGAGCCGGTGAACTCCTTGCCGTACTCGAAGCAGCCCTCGACCGGGTGGCAGCCGCCGTACGCCATGCGGCGCAGCTCGGTCTTGCCCTCGTCGAACTCGTGGTTGCCGACGCTCGTGACATCCAGCTTGAGCTTGTTCAGCGCCTCGACGGTCGGCTCGTCGTGGAAGAGACCGGACAGCATCGGGCTGCCGCCGATCATGTCACCGGCGGCGGCGGTGACGGAGTACTCGTGGCCCTTGCGGGCTTCGCGCAGGCTGGTCGCCAGGTACTCGACACCGCCGGCCGGTATGGCCTTGACGGTGCCGTCCGCCTGACGCTCGCTCACGGTGCCGGAGGAGCCCTGCGGCGGCTCCAGCGTGCCGTGGAAGTCGTTGAACGACAGCATCTGCACGTCGACGGTGCGGTCCTTGCCGGCACCGCCACCACTCGCGGCCCCGGCCGGCAGCGCGGCGGCGACCATCGCTCCGGCCCCGGCCGTGACGGCCAGGGCGGTGAAGGCCAACCGGCGCGTGCGGCGGTTCCGTTGTGGCTTCGCTGACATTTAGTCCCCTTATGTGACAGCGGTAATACATGGGAGGTCCGCCGAAGCCTATGGTCAACGCGCGTAGCACGACAGGGGGTACCGGGTATCGAGCTGGTTACGCGCGGAAGACGGATCGATGGCGGGACCCCGCCCGCACACCACCACCCGCGCCGCCCGCGGCCGTACGCTCGACGTATGACTGACGAAGCAGCAGCGGCCCTGGAGCCGGGACGGCAGATGGAGACGCTCGACGAGCTGACGGAGGAACAGGCCGACGCCGTGCTCGGGCTGATCGAGGAGGCGGCCCGGTCGGACGGCACCACCGCCGTGTCCGAACAGGGCCGGCTCCAGCTGCGCGGCGGCCGCCGCGAGGGCATCCGGCACTTCCTGGTCACCGAGAAGGGACGGCTCGCCGCTTACGGCCAACTGGAGGACACCGACCCGGTGGAGGCCCCCGCCGCCGAGCTCGTCGTCCACCCCGCGCTCCGCGGACGCGGACACGGGCGGGCTCTCGGCTCGGCCCTGCTCGCCGCCTCCGGCAAGCGGATCCGGGTCTGGGCACACGGGGGCAAATCGGCCGCCCGCCACCTCGCGCAGGTGCTCGGCCTCACCCTCTTCCGCGAGCTCCGCCAGTTGCGGCGCCCGCTCGACGGCCCGGACGCGCCCCCGCTGCCCGAGCCGGTGCTGCCGCCCGGCGTGAGCGTGCGCACCTTCGTCCCCGGCCAGGACGACGCGGCCTGGCTCGCCGCGAACGCGGCCGCCTTCGCCCACCACCCCGAGCAGGGCACGCTGACGCAGCGGGACCTCGACGACCGCATGGCGCAGCCGTGGTTCGACCCCAAGGGGTTCTTCCTCGCCGAACGCGAGGGGCGGGAAGGGGAGATCATCGGCTTCCACTGGACGAAGGTCCATGCCGCGGACCAGCTCGGCGAGGTGTACGTGCTCGGCGTGCGCCCCGGCGCCCAGGGCGGCGGCCTCGGCAAGGCCCTCACCGTGATCGGCCTGCGCCACCTGGCCGCGGCGGGCCTGCCGACGGCGATGCTGTACGTGGACGCCGACAACCCGGCGGCCCTCTCCGTCTACGAGGGCATGGGCTTCAGCACCCACGAGGTGGACCTGATGTACCGCACCGAAAGCTGACGGCCCCGCCCCGGCCCCCGCACCCGGCCCCCGCCCGGCCTCCGCGGGGGCCGCGACGGCCGGGGCGGGGTGGCGCCCCCGCGCGCGTGGGCGCAGGAGGGGTCCGCGGTGCGGGGGGGGCGACGTACTCGTGCGTCATGCGGACCCTGGAAGCCATGCGCCATTCACCGGGCCTTAAGACGCGCTTGCGACTCTCCCCGCATGCAGCCCCGACTCCGACTGACGACGACCACGTCCGACGCGCCTGTCCTGCCGCGTGCGCGGAAGAATGGAGTCATGAGCCACCAGCCCAGCGCAGGCCCCACCGAGGTCCCCGCCCAGCACCCGTCTCGCCCCTCCGCCACCGCCTCCTCCGCCGCCGAATCCGCCGGCCCGGCGACGGCGCCGGCGGCCGCGCGGATCGGCTCCATAGCCGCGCACCGCCCGCACGTCGGCCTCGAACCGGACCTCGCACCCGACCTCGACGCCGACCTGGACGTCTACGAGGACAAGGACGGCGGGGAACTGCCCGCCGGACGGTTCCTGGACCGCGAGCGCAGCTGGCTGGCCTTCAACGAACGCGTCCTGGAGCTGGCCGAGGACCCGACGACCCCGCTGCTGGAGCGCGCCAACTTCCTGGCGATCTTCGCGAGCAACCTCGACGAGTTCTTCATGGTCCGCGTCGCCGGCCTCAAGCGCCGCATCGCGACCGGCGTCGCCACGCGCTCGGCCTCGGGGCTGCAGCCCCGCGAGGTCCTCGACCTCATCTGGACCCGCTCGCGCGAGCTCATGGCCCGCCACGCCGCCTGCTTCCAGCAGGACATCTCCCCGCAGCTGGCCGAGGAGGGCGTCCACCTCATCCGCTGGCCCGACCTCACGGAGAAGGAGCAGGCCCGCCTCTTCACGCTGTTCCGGAACCAGATCTTCCCGGTGCTGACCCCGCTGGCCGTGGACCCCGCGCACCCCTTCCCGTACATCTCGGGCCTCTCGCTGAACCTGGCCGTCGTGGTGCGCAACCCGGTCAGCGGCCACCGCCACTTCGCCCGCGTCAAGGTCCCGCCGCTGCTGTCCCGCTTCCTGGAGGCCTCCCCGCAGCGCTACGTCCCGCTGGAGGACGTGATCGCCGCGCACCTGGAGGAGCTCTTCCCCGGCATGGAGGTGCTCGCGCACCACATGTTCCGCGTGACCCGCAACGAGGACCTGGAGGTCGAGGAGGACGACGCCGAGAACCTGCTCCAGGCCCTGGAGAAGGAGCTCATGCGGCGCCGCTTCGGCCCGCCGGTGCGCCTGGAGGTCGAGGAGTCCATCGACCCCGGCGTCCTGGACCTCCTCGTGCAGGAGCTGAAGATCTCGCCCGCCGAGGTCTACCCGCTGCCGGGCCCGCTGGACCTGACCGCCCTCTTCGGGATCGCCTCCCTGGACCGGCCCGAGCTGAAGTACCCCAAGTTCGTCGCCGGCACCCACCGCGACCTGGCCGAGGTCGAGTCCGCGTCCGCGCCCGACATCTTCGCCGCCCTGCGCGAACGCGACGTCCTGCTGCACCACCCGTACGACTCCTTCTCCACCTCGGTGCAGGCCTTCCTGGAGCAGGCCGCCGCCGACCCGGACGTCCTCGCGATCAAGCAGACGCTGTACCGCACCTCCGGCGACTCCCCCATCGTCGACGCCCTGATCGACGCCGCCGAATCCGGCAAGCAGGTCCTGGTCCTGGTCGAGATCAAGGCCCGCTTCGACGAGCAGGCCAACATCAAGTGGGCGCGCAAACTGGAGGAGTCCGGCTGCCACGTCGTCTACGGCCTGGTGGGCCTCAAGACCCACTGCAAGCTCTCCCTGGTCGTCCGCCAGGAGGGCGACACCCTGCGCCGCTACAGCCACGTCGGCACCGGCAACTACCACCCCAAGACCGCCCGCCTGTACGAGGACCTCGGGCTGCTCACCGCCGACCCGCAGGTCGGCGCCGACCTGTCCGACCTGTTCAACCGGCTGTCCGGCTACTCGCGCCGCGAGACCTACCGCCGCCTGCTCGTCGCCCCGCGCTCGCTGCGCGACGGGCTGATCGCGCGGATCGACAAGGAGGCCGCCCACCACCGGGCCGGCCGCCCCGCCTACGTCCGCCTCAAGATGAACTCGATCGTCGACGAGGCCCTCATCGACGCCCTCTACCGGGCCTCCCGCGCGGGAGTCCCCGTCGACATCTGGGTCCGCGGCATCTGCGCCGTGCGCCCGGGTGTCGCAGGGCTCTCGGAGAACATCCGGGTCCGCTCGGTCCTCGGCCGCTTCCTGGAGCACTCCCGGGTCTTCGCCTTCGGCAACGGCGGCGAGCCGGAAGTGTGGATCGGCAGCGCCGACATGATGCACCGCAACCTCGACCGCCGCATCGAGGCACTGGTCAGGGTCACCGACCCGGCCCACCGGGCGGCACTGGACCGGATGCTGGAAACCGGCATGTCCGACGCCACCTCCTCCTGGCACCTGGGCCCGGACGGCGAATGGACCCGGCACAGCACCGACCCCGAAGGCCAGCCGCTGCGGCACGTTCAGGAGATGCTCATAGACGCCCGGAGGCGCCGGCGTGGCTCAGCCAAACCATGACCTGATGACGGGGACCGGCACCGCAGGTGACGTGCTCGGCACGTACCTGCGGGCCCAGGCCACCGCCTTCCTGCGCGCGCTGCGCGGGCACAGCGAGAGCGCGGCGAGCGGGTCCGAAGCCGTCGACGGCGGTGAGGCGGCGCGCAGCCTGCGGGGGGCTGCGCGCCGGATCAGCGGATCACTGGCCACCTTCCGGGTGGTGACCGAGTCCTCCTGGGCCGACGGGCTGCGCACCGAACTGGTGTGGCTGTCCTCGACCCTGGCCGACGAGCACGCGTACGCCGCCCGGCTGGCCCGGCTGATGGACGCGCTGCACCGGCTCTCGGGCACGCCCGAGGTCTCCGCGCCGCGCGGCGGCGCCGGCGCCCTCACGGTGGGCTCGGCCCGGGCGGGCGCGCTGCTGGAGCGGCAGCTGACCCTGGCCCGGACCCGGGCGCACTCGGCGACGCTCCAGGCCCTCGGCTCCTCCCGGTTCCATGCGGTGGCGGACGCGGTCGCGGTCCTCGCCTCGGAGGTGCCGCTGGACCCGGTCGCGGCCCGGGGGCCGGTGGAGGAGGTCCTGGTCCCCCTGGCGGAGGTGGCCCGGCACCGGCTGGCGGCGGCCGTCTCGGCGCTGCCGCCGACCGGGCAGGCCCAGCCGTACAACGCCGACCACGACGGCTCCTGGCACGAGGTGCGCCGCCTGCTGCGGACCCACCGCTACGCCCGGGAGGCCCTGGGCGAGGACGTGGACCGGCTGGCCGCGGCGGGCGAGGTCCTGGACCGCCACCGCGACGCCGCCGAGGCGGCGGCGGCCTCGGCGACGGCGGCCCGCACCCCCCGCATCGCCCCGGCGACCGCGTACGCCCTGGGCATCCTCCATGCCGACCAGCGCCACGAGGTGGGGGCGGCCCGCACGGCGTTCCTCCGCACCGGTGTGGGGGTCGGCGCGCCGTCGCCCGGTTGAGCGGGCCGGCCGGAACTGGCCGGAATCCGCCCCCGGCGCCGGGGGCGCGCGCAGCCGCTGCCAGGGCCCGTTCCCCGGCAGCGGCTGCGGGCTTCCGGCCCTGCACCGCCTCCGACCTGGGCTGCAGCGCTCCGCGTAACAACCGGATAACGACCCCGCACCAGGCCGTCCGCCATGGTTCACCGTCCGTTCACCAACCACGGTCGACCGCTTCACCTGGTCTGCCTAATTTCGGCAGTGCACGGTGCGAGTCGCACGGCAGAAGACCGGCTTCCCGCGCCACCCGACGTAGTCCTCTTCGCACGCCGCCCCGATTCAGAAAGCGGCCGGCGGCTTCTGGAAGGAACACCCGAAAGTGAAGCTTCAGCGCAAGAACATGCTTCGTGCCTCCGCCCTCGGGGCGCTCGTCGTGTCCGGCGCCCTGGTCCTCACGGCGTGCGGCTCGGACGACAACACCAAGGACAACGGCTCCGCCAGCGGCAAGCCGGCCGCCGCCACGGGCGACATCAAGTGCGACGACGCCAAGGGCAAGCTGCTGGCCTCCGGCTCCTCCGCCCAGAAGAACGCGGTCGACCTGTGGGTCAAGGCCTACATGGCCGCCTGCTCGGGCGTCGAGGTGAACTACAAGTCGTCCTCCTCCGGTGAGGGCATCGTCGCCTTCAACCAGGGCACCGTCGGCTTCGCCGGCTCGGACTCCGCGCTGAAGCCCGAGCAGGTCGAGGAGTCGAAGAAGGTCTGCACCGGCGGCCAGGGCATCAACCTGCCCATGGTCGGCGGCCCGATCGCCATCGGCTTCAACGTCTCCGGCGTGGACAAGCTGACGCTGGACGCCCCGACCCTCGCCGCGATCTTCAACGACAAGATCAAGAAGTGGGACGACGAGGCGATCAAGAAGCTGAACCCGGGCGTCACCCTCCCCTCCACCGCCATCCAGGCCTTCCACCGCTCCGAGGACTCCGGCACCACCGAGAACCTCGGCAAGTACCTCAAGGCCGCCGCCCCCGAGGCCTGGACCTACGACGCCGCCAAGAAGTGGCCGGCCCCCGGCGGCCAGGCCGCCTCCGGCTCGGCCGGCGTCGCCTCCCAGGTCAAGGCCGTGGACGGGGCGATCGGCTACTTCGAGCTCTCCTACGCCGCCTCGCAGAGCATCAAGACGGTCGACATCAACACCGGTGCCGCCGCCCCCGTCAAGGCCTCCGCCGACAGCGCCTCCAAGGCCATCGCCGCCGCCAAGATCGCCGGGACCGGCTCGGACCTGGCGCTTAAGCTCGATTACACGACGAAGGCCGAGGGCGCCTACCCGATCGTCCTGGTCACGTACGAGGTCGTCTGCGACAAGGGCAACAAGGCGGAGACCCTGCCGACCGTGAAGTCCTTCCTGAACTACACCGCCTCGGACGCGGGCCAGAAGGTCCTCTCCGAGAACGGCTACGCGCCGATCCCGGCCGAGATCAACACCAAGGTCCGCGAAGTCATCACGTCGCTGTCCTGACCCACTGAGCCCCGCAGGGCCGGCCGACACCCGCGGCCGGCCGGCCCCCGGGGCCCCTCCCCCCACCACCCGGGGGGCGATCCGGTGCACCGCCGCCAGGGGGCCCTGCCCCCGTCCAGACCGGAAAGACCATGGCTTCCACCACACCCACCCCGATAGACACGGCTCCGCCGGTCTCCACGAGCGCAGGGTCCACCGGCCGCGCCGGTGACAAGATCTTCGCGGGGCTCTCCAAGGGCTCCGGCATCCTGCTCCTGGTGATCATGGCGTCGATCGCCGTCTTCCTCACCTACCGCGCCTCGATCGCGCTGTCGAAGAACGAGGGCAACTTCCTCACCACCTTCGACTGGAACGCGTCGGCCAACCCCCCCGTCTTCGGCATAGCCGTCCTGCTCTTCGGCACCGTCGTCAGCTCGATCATCGCAATGGTCATCGCGGTCCCGGTCGCCGTCGGCATCGCCCTCTTCATCTCGCACTACGCGCCGCGCAGGCTGGCCACCCCCCTCGCGTACGTGGTCGACCTGCTCGCCGCCGTGCCGTCGATCATCTACGGCATCTGGGGCGCCCTCTTCCTCGTCCCGTACCTCGGCGGCCTCAATTCCTGGCTCGACGAGTACCTGGGCTGGACCTACGTCTTCGAGAAGACCCAGGTCGGCGTCGCCCGCTCGCTCTTCACCGTCGGCATCCTGCTCGCGATCATGATCCTGCCGATCGTGACCAGCGTCAGCCGCGAGGTCTTCCTCCAGGTCCCGCGCATGAACGAGGAGGCCGCCCTGGCCCTCGGCGCGACCCGCTGGGAGGTCATCCGCATGTCGGTGCTGCCCTTCGGCCGCTCCGGCGTCATCTCCGCCTCCATGCTCGGCCTCGGCCGCGCACTCGGCGAGACCATGGCCGTCGCCACCGTCCTCTCCCCGAGCTTCCTGATCTCCGGCCACATCCTGAACCCGGGCGGCGGGACGTTCGCGCAGAACATCGCCGCGAAGTTCGACGAGGCCAACGAGTTCGGCCGGGACGCACTGATCGCCTCCGGTCTCGTGCTCTTCCTCCTCACCCTGCTGGTCAACGGCGCCGCTCGCGTGATCATCGCGCGCCGCAAGGAGTACTCGGGGGCGAACGCCTGATGAGCCACGCACTGCAGGACCAGCGCCCCGTCCGGGCCGGCGGGTCCGCCGCTCCGGCCGGCCTCACACGAGGCGGCCTGCCCCGCTGGGCGCCCGCCGGCATCGGGGCCCTCTCGATCGCCCTCGGCTGCGGCACCGGCGCCGTCCTCGGCCTCCACAGCCGCATCCAGTGGGGCCTGATCGCCGCCCTGCTCTTCGTCGGCATCACGTACACCGCCAGCGCGGTCGTCGAGAACCGCCGCCAGGCCAAGGACCGGGTCGCGACCTCCGTCGTCTGGGTCTGCTTCCTCCTCGCGGTCATCCCGCTGCTCTCGCTGATCTGGACCACCATCGGGCGCGGCGTGAAGGCCCTCGACGGGGACTTCCTCAGCCACTCGATGAACGGCATCACCAGCTTCGAGAAGGGCGGCGGCGTCTACCACGCGCTGCTCGGCACCATCGAGCAGGTCGCCCTGGCCACCGCGATCGCCGCGCCGATCGGCCTGCTGACCGCCGTCTACCTGGTCGAGTACGGCCGCGGCAGCCTCGCCAAGGCCGTGACCTTCTTCGTCGACGTCATGACCGGCATCCCCTCCATCGTCGCGGGCCTGTTCGTCCTGACGACCTGGAACCTGATGCTCGGCTTCGGCCCCTCCGGCTTCGCCGGCTCGATGGCCCTGTCGATCCTGATGATGCCCGTCGTGGTCCGCTCCACCGAGGAGATGCTCAAGCTCGTCCCGAACGAGCTGCGCGAGGCCGCCCTCGCCCTCGGTGTGCCGAAGTGGCGCGTGATCCTCAAGGTCGTGCTCCCCACCGCCATCGGCGGCATCGCCACCGGCGTGACGCTGGCCGTCGCCCGTATCGCCGGTGAGACCGCGCCGATCATGCTGCTGGTCTTCGGTACCCAGCTGATCAACAGCAACCCCTTCGAAGGTGCCCAGTCCTCGCTCCCGCTGTACATCTGGGAGCAGTACAAGGTCGGCAGTGACGCCTCCTACGACCGGGCATGGGCAGCAGCGCTCGTCCTGATCGCCTTCGTCATGATCCTCAATCTGGTGGCCCGCGGCATCGCCCGCTGGAAGGCCCCGAAGACCGGTCGCTGACGCGACTGTATGAAAGCGAAGTGACCCTCATGGCCAAGCGAATCGACGTCAGCGGCCTGTCCGCCTTCTACGGCAACCACAAGGCCATCGACGACATCTCGATGACCGTGGAGCCCCGCTCCGTGACCGCGTTCATCGGCCCGTCCGGCTGCGGCAAGTCCACCTTCCTGCGGACCCTGAACCGCATGCACGAGGTCACCCCCGGCGGCCGCGTCGAGGGCAAGGTGCTCCTGGACGACGAGAACCTGTACGGCCCCGGCGTGGACCCGGTCGCGGTCCGCCGCACGGTCGGCATGGTCTTCCAGCGCCCGAACCCCTTCCCCACCATGTCGATCTTCGACAACGTGGCGGCGGGCCTGCGGCTGAACGGCAGCTACAAGAAGTCCGAGCTCACCGACATCGTGGAGCGGTCCCTGCAGGGCGCCAACCTCTGGAACGAGGTCAAGGACCGCCTGAACAAGCCCGGCTCCGGCCTCTCCGGCGGCCAGCAGCAGCGCCTGTGCATCGCCCGCGCCATCGCGGTCGAGCCGCAGGTCCTGCTGATGGACGAGCCCTGCTCGGCCCTGGACCCGATCTCCACCCTCGCCATCGAGGACCTGATCGGCGAGCTGAAGGAACGCTTCACGATCGTCATCGTGACGCACAACATGCAGCAGGCGGCCCGCGTCTCGGACCGCACCGCCTTCTTCAACCTCGCGGCCGTCGGCCGGCCCGGCAAGCTCGTCGAGATCGACGACACGGACCGGATCTTCTCCAACCCGTCCGTGCAGGCGACCGAGGACTACATCTCGGGCCGCTTCGGCTGAGCCCGCGATGTCGTGAGCGTCCTGCGGTGCTGCATGGCGGTGCCACCGCAAGGCGAAAGGGCCGGCTCCCCCTGGGTGGGGGGAGCCGGCCCGACTTCGTTCCCGGTCGCCTGGCCGCGGATCAGCCCTGCTCGCCCCGGTCGCCGTCAGAACGGGCCGGCGGGGCGGATACGGTCCCCGGGCCGTGACGGCCTCGGTGGCGTGCGACGGGGCCGCACCGGCCAGTCCGGCCAGGCCCACTCCCCACCGCCGTGGCCGGTGCCCGGCCGGCCGACGGCCCGGGGGACAACCCCCGGGCCCCCGGCAGGGGCCCGGCTACGCGACGGCCAGGTCCACGAGCCAGAAGCTCACCGCGGCGACCACGGCCGCCGCCGGCATCGTGATGAACCAGCCGAGGATGATGTTCTTCGCGACGCCCCAGCGGACCGCGTTGACCCGCTTGGTCGCGCCCACGCCCATGATCGCCGAGGTGATCACGTGGGTGGTGGAGATCGGCGCCTGGTACAGGTAGGACGCCGTGTACATGATCGACGCGCCGGTGGTCTCGGCGGCGAAGCCCTGCGGCGGGTCCAACTCGATGATCTTGCGGCCGAGGGTGCGCATGATGCGCCAGCCGCCCGCGTAGGTGCCCAGCGACAGCATCACCGCGCAGGCGATCTTGACCCACACCGGGATCGGGTCGCCGGCCTTCTCCACGTCGGCGATGACCAGGGCCATCACCACGATGCCCATCGTCTTCTGCGCGTCCTGCAGGCCGTGGCCGAGCGCCATGCCGGCCGCCGAGACGGTCTGGGCGATGCGGAAGCCGCGCTTGGCCTTGTGCGGGTTCGACCTGCGGAAGATCCACATGATCGCGACCATCACCAGGTAGCCCACGATCAGGCCGACCAGGGGCGACAGGAACATCGGGATGACGACCTTCTCCAGCACCCCGTGCCAGATGACGCCGATCCCGCCCGCCAGCGCCGCACCCACCATGCCGCCGAAGAGGGCGTGCGAGGAGGAGGACGGCAGGCCGAAGTACCAGGTGATCAGGTTCCAGACGATCGCGCCGACCAGCGCGGCGAAGAGGATCCACATCCCCCGGTCGCCGTGCGGCGTCTCGATCAGGCCCTTGCTGACGGTCTTGGCGACCCCGCTGCCCAGGAAGGCGCCGGCGAGGTTCATCACCGCGGCCATCGCCAGGGCGGCGCGCGGGGTGAGCGCGCGGGTCGAGACCGAGGTCGCGATCGCGTTCGCCGAGTCGTGGAAACCGTTGGTGTACGTGAAACCGAGCGCGACACCGATGGTCACGATCAGAGCGAAGGTGTCCACGAGGTTCAGGACTCCTTGACCGCGATGGTCTCCACCGTGTTCGCGACGTGCTCGAACGCGTCGGCCGCCTCTTCGAGCACGTCGACGATCTGCTTGAGCTTCAGCACCTCGATGGCGTCGTACTTGCCGTTGAAGAGCTGCGCGAGGAGCTTGCGGTGGATCTGGTCGGCCTGGTTTTCGAGGCGGTTGACCTCGATCCAGTACTCGGTCAGGTTGTCCATCGTGCGCAGGTGGGGCATGGCCTCGGCGGTCAGCTCCGCCGCCCGCGCCAGCACCTCGATCTGCTGCTCGACACCCTTGGGGAGCTCTTCGATGTTGTAGAGGACGACCAGGTCGACGGCCTCCTCCATGAAGTCCATGATGTCGTCGAGCGACGAGGCGAGGGAGTAGATGTCCTCACGGTCGAACGGCGTGATGAAGGAGGAGTTCAGCTGGTGGAAGATCGCGTGGGTGGCGTCGTCCCCCGCGTGCTCCGCCGCCCGCATCCGCTCCGCGATCTCGGCCCGGGCGGAGGACTCCGCTCCGAGCAGTTCCATCAGGAGCTTGGAGCCCGTGACGATGTTGTCCGCGGATGCGGCGAACATGTCGTAGAAGCTCGTCTCCCTGGGGGTCAGACGAAATCGCACGTGAGGTCCTCGGGGTGCATTGGATTCGGTCAGGCTGATGCTAGGCGCATCCCCCGGCCACGGCTAACCGGCGGTTCCCCAGTGTCCTCCATCAGGCAGAGTGAGGCACAGGGACCCCTGCCCGGCCGGGCCGGGCCCGGTATCCTATACCCATGAGGGGTATGTCCCTCGTTCCGGACCACGGGAGGACGCATGACGGCCATCGAGGCGGGGGGAGCACCCTCGGTAGCCGGGGGAGGCTCCGGAGCCGAAAGCGGCACCGGGACGGTCCCGGTGCACGGGTACCACCACCAGAAGGACGAGCACCTCAAGCGGCTGCGCCGGATCGAGGGCCAGATCCGCGGCCTGCAGCGGCTCGTCGACGAGGACGTGTACTGCATCGACATACTCACCCAGGTCTCGGCGAGCACGAAGGCGCTCCAGTCCTTCGCCCTCCAGCTGCTGGAGGAGCACCTGCGGCACTGCGTCGCCGACGCGGCCGTCAAGGGGGGCGACGAGATCGACGCCAAGGTGGAGGAGGCGACGAAGGCGATCGCCCGGCTGCTGCGCACCTGAACCCTGCGCCGGCGGGGCGGCGGCCGTACGTCAGCGGGCCAGGCCCATCAGGACCTCGTCGATGCGGTCCTGGCTGAGCCGCTCCTCGTCCGCCGCGGAGGCCGCGATGATCAGCTCGCCGCACAGTTCGATCTCGGCGAGCGCCACGTGGTCCTGCACCGTCGTACCGCCTGCGGGAGTCACGCGTGTCACCCCAATCTGCCGTCATCGATCGTCGAAGTCGTCGATGGTCGTCGGTCGTCGGCGCTCGGCTTCAGCGTAGGGAGGGCGCGGCGCTGTGCGCATGACACGGATGGACCATTTCCGGATACCCGGCCATGACCCGATCGCGCCGCCGCGCACCGGTCCGGCCGGCTATTCGGCGATCTTCCCGGCGTAAATGTCCCCGCTTGCGGGCAATACGACGGTCACCGGGGTCCCGAAGCCGTACAGCAGCGTGGTGGAGGAGACATCGATCACGCCATTGTTGACATAGGTGAAACGGTGGCGGACCTTGCGCATCCGGCCCTCCTCGTCGAGGTACACGTCGAAGGGGACGGTGTCCTTGCCGAACCCTTTCGCCGCCGCCTCCAACGCTCCCTTCACCTGCGGCGAGGCGCTCCGCGCGGCCCGCGCGATGTCGGTGGTCCCCCGGTAGTGGCGCACCTTCGTGCCCCCCACCTCGGTCTCGCCGACGTACGTCACCTCCTGCGCGCCGCGCAGCAGCTCGGCCGCCGCCACCGGGTCGGTGGCCCCGCCCGTGACGAGGTTCCCGTCGGCGAGGGTGGTCGTGTCGACCCGGACCCACTTGTCGTCGGGCACGCCCGCGCCGCGGTTCTTCATGTAGAGGGCGCCGGGGACGAGCAGTTCGGTGATCGGGCGGTGCTCGTCCTTGCCCGCGGCATCGGCGGGCAGCATCACCAGCAGCTGGCCCATCCGGTTCTTGAAGTCGACACCGCCCTCGCCGCGGATGGTGACCCGGGTGCCGCCCGAGGCCATCTCCATGGCCGTACGGGCCTGTGCGCTGCCCGCCTTCGCCAGCAGGTCGGCGGCTGCCCGGACCGTCTCGGCCGGGTCGGCGGGCGGCCGGTCGTCCCCGGACGCGGGCCCGCCGCAACCGCTCATCACGGCGACGGCCGCGGCCACGCCGACCGCGAGCACCGCCTCACCCGCACGCCCGCGCCGCCGCCTGTGCTGGTGCACCACCATCGCCTGCCAACCCCCAACGCATGACCGCTGTTTGCCCGAGGCCCCCACCCGCTCCGGTTAACGAGGTCCGGGGTTTCCCGTCACGGGGCCTCGGCCTCCACGAGCCGCGCCGGGCCCGGTACCGTGGTGGCGTGGAACCGCACTCCAAGGCGTCGCCCGTCCTTCCGCTTGAATCCGTGCCGCTCCCCCGTCCCGCGGAGCGCCCCTCGTCTCCCGGACACACCACGAGCACCGCCGAACGCGGCTCCTTCTGCCTGGCGGTCTGCACCTGCGGCTGGACCGGGCCGGCCCGCCGCTCCCGCGACCTGGCCCGCAAGGACGCCACCCGGCACACCTCCGGCTGAGCCGCCCCCTCACCCGCTCGGACGACCCGGCTGGCCGCGGTGGCCGGGAGCGGATGCCCTGGAGGCATGCCAGGAACCGCACCCCGCGTCGCGGCCCTCCGCTGGGCCCTGCCGGCCCTCCTCTGGGCCCTGCTGATCGCGCCCGGCCCGGCCGCCGCGGCCTCGGCCCGCCCCACCGGCCCGGTGGACGGCCCGGCCGACGTGGCCCTGGCCGTCGGGGCGACGTCCGCCGCGGCGGCGGTCACGGGCCTGTGGCTGCGCTCCCGCTACCGCCGGGACGCCCCGGAAGCCCGCCGCGCCGAGAGCGGGGAGCCGTGACCCCGCGCCCGCGTCCTCCCGCTGCGGTGCGGCTGTGCTTCGCGGCGGCGGCGCTGTGCCTGCTGGCGGCCGTCCTGATGTCCGTATGGGGCGCGCACGGTCACACGTGACGTGAAGCCGTACGCCGTACGCCCCTCAGGCCGCGAGGTCCTTGTCCTCGGTGAGGCAGCCGGGCGGCGGCGTCTGCGCCTGCGGCAGGTCGACCGGGCGCGGCAGCGTACGGCCCCGGGCGCGCACGAGCCGGCCCGCCCGCGGGGAGCGGGCCACCGCCCGGACCACCGGGGTCAGCAGGGCCATCGCGAGCGGGGCGAGCACCAGCACGACGGCCGTGCCGAGCGCGAACCCTCCGATCACATCGGTGGGGTAGTGCACGCCCAGGTACACGCGGCAGATTCCCTCGGCGAGGGCCAGGCCGATCCCGACCAGCCCGAGCCTGCGGTGCGCGACGAACAGTCCGACGCCCAGGGCCATCACCAGCGTGGCGTGGCCGCTGACGAAGGAGAAGTCGCTCTGGCCGTGGCCCGGTTCGAGCACCTCCAGGCCGCTGTGGGCGAGGAACGGCCGCGGACGCCCGACGAACGCCCGCAGCGGGACGTTCACGAGCAGGGCCAGTGCGGCGGCGAGCGGGGCCCACACCAGCGCGGCGAACGACTCGGCGGCCGCGGCCTCGTCCTGCCGGCGGGCGCCGCGCCAGCACCAGAGGACCAGCAGGACCAGGGCGAGCGGAATGCCGTACGAGCCGAGGAGGCCCACGGCCCGGTCGGCTCCGGCGGGGGCGTGCCGGGCCAGTCCGTTGATGTCGTACAGCAGGCTTACATCCAGGTTCGGCCCACCCGTTGTGAGTCCAGCCATGGTGATGCGGCCCCTTGCCTTGCGTGGTTCCCCTGCGGGCGCACGACGGTGTGCGCCCTCCGAACCCCCCCGTTGATCACTCCCCGGTGTCCATGGAACGCCCGTTCTGAAGGCCTGGTTCCACTCTCCACGGAATGATCACGGCAACGTTATCCAAGAGTGACTCATCGTCGCAGCTCAGGGCCTGGACTTAACGCTGCGTGGCCACACCCGACTTGGGGTCTGCGGTCCGGTCCGGAAGGGCCTCCGCGCCGTCCTTCGTCACGCGGGTCGCACCGAAGTAGTCCGGAGTGTCGATCTTGTCGAACCGGATCACCGCGCCGGTGTACGGGGCATTGATCATGTAGCCGCCGCCCACGTAGAGGCCGACGTGCCGGATCTCCCGAGAGTTCGTCAGATCATCGGAGAAGAACACGAGGTCACCGGGGAGCAGTTCACCGCGCGAGGGGTGCGAGCCGGCGTTGTACTGGTCGTTGGCCACCCGCGGCAGCTCGATCCCCACGCTCTCGTACGCGGCCTTGGTCAGCCCCGAGCAGTCGAACCGTCCGTCCTGGTCCGGCGTCCCGTTGCCGCCCCACAGGTACGGAGTGCCGAGCTGCTTCTGCGCGAAGTGGATGGCCCCGGCGGCCTGCTGCGAGGGCGCCACCCGCCCGACGGGGCGCTCGAAGCTCTTGGCGAGGGTGGTGATGGCCTTCACGTACCCCTGCGTCTCGCGGTAAGGCGGTACGCCCTGGTACTTGATCACCGCCCCGGGCCCGGCGTTGTAGGCGGCGAGCATGTTGGAGACGGCGTCCCCGGGCACGCCCCGCACCGAGCTCGCGAGCTCGCAGTCGTACGAAGCGGCCGACGGGATGGCGTCGTTCGGGTCCCAGATGTCGCGGTCGCCGTCACCATCGCCGTCGATCCCGTGGGTGTCCCAGGTCCCGGGGATGAACTGGGCGATGCCGCGCGCGTCGGCGGGACTCACGACGGTCGGGTTCCAGCCGCTCTCCGAGTACAGCTGCGCGGCCAGCACGGACGGCGTGAGGGTCGGGCAGAGCATGCCCCACTTCTGCACCAGGTTCAGGTACTTCGCGGGCACGGCCCCCTTGGCGAGGCCCACGTTGCGGCCACCGCCGTTCGCGATCCCCGCCGCGGCGGAGTACGTACCGACCACGAGCAGGGCGACGAAGCACAGGCACGCCCCGAAGCCGATTCCGCTGATCACCCAGAATCTGCGCACCCGCCAACCCTCCCCCACCAACCGGACTTTCACAGGGATTCACCGCCACGTGTCGGAATCACCCCATTTGTGACCCCGCGCTCCGCGACGGCGTACGCCCCCTCCGCCCTGTCAGCCTCGTACAGACACGGGCCGTTGGCAACGAAGCCCGCCCCACGGGCGGGAAGGGGGGCCGGCCCTAGCCGCGGGGCGCCACGAAGAGGCTCTGCGCACTGCGGCCGATGGGGCCCTTCTCGTCGTGCAGGCGGGCGTCCGCGAGGCCGATGCCGGCCGCGTCCACGCTCGTACGGGCCTGCACGCACGCCCACTCGCCCACCGGGTGCCGGTGCAGGTGGACGCTCAGGTCGCTGTTGACGAACACGTACCGGGCGAAGTCCAGCACCGAGCTGATGCCGTTGCCCGAGTCCGCCGCGACCAGCACCCGGTCCAGCGGCCGGGTCTCCTCCCCCGCGATCAGCGGCACCTTCATCCGCATCCAGCAGGTGCCCGGCCCCAGCTCCACGAAGGCGCCCTCGGTGAACCGGGTCTCCATGGCCGAGTGGTAGCCCGTCTCCCACGGCACCGGGAAGAACGGCGTGACCTCGACCTCCCCGGGCGGCGGCAGCTGCGGCCCCGGGGCCACGCCCGGCACCGCCTCCCCGGCCACCCGGATCCGCAGCGCCCGCGCGAGCATCACCGGTGCGGACCCCGCCGGAGCCAGAGCGGCCTCGACCACCTCGGTGCTGCGGCCGGCCCGGAGCACCGTGGTGGTGACCTCCACCGGGCCGATCGGCACCGGGCGCAGGATCTCGTACGTGATCCGCGCGATCCGCATGTCGGCGCGGGCGCCGGACCGCTCCTCGATCGCCCGCCCGAGCAGCGCGGCCGGCGGCCCGGCGTGCTGCGCGCCCGGGTCCCACGGCCCGCGCGTGAACTCGGTGGCACGGAACCGCCCGGCATCGACCCGCTCGTAGAACGCCATACGGGCACGCTACCCACAGGTAACCGCCCTTCGCCAGGGCTTCCGCCCGGCCCGCCGCAGCCCGCTAGCCCGCTGCGCGGACCGCGCGGCGCCCCTCAGCGGGCGAAGCCCAGCCCGACCCCCAGCCCCACCAGCACCGACCCGATCGCCCGGTTCAGCGCCTTCTGCGCCCGCAGCATCCGCTCCCGCAGCCGCTCGTTCGAGAAGAACAGCGCCACCGCCCCGAACCAGCCCAGGTGCGCAGCCGACATGAACAGCCCGTACCCGGCCTGCTGCCACACCGGCGTGTCCGGGCCCACGACCTGCGTGAACGTCGAGACGACGAACAGCGTGGTCTTCGGATTGAGCACATTGGTCAGGAACCCGGTGCGCAGCGCGCCGAGCCGGGTCAACTGCGGCCTGGACTCCAGGTCCACGGTGACCTCGGCCCGCGCCCGGAAGGTCCGGATCCCGATCCACACCAAATACGCGGCGCCCGCCAGTTTGATCACCGTGAACAGCGCCGTGGAGGAGGCGATCAGAAGACCGACCCCGAGCATCGTGTACGAGACGTGCACCAGCACACCCGCCGCCACGCCCGCGGCCGCCAGCAGCCCCGTGGGCCGCCCGTAGAGATAGCTGTTGCGGACGACCATCGCGAAATCGGCGCCCGGACTGATCACGGCGAGGAGGGTGATGACTGCGACTGCGATCACTTCTGTCATGTACGGATGCTCACCTGCCCCACGCCGGCGATCAACCCCCGCCGTAGTGCCGATACTTGGGACATGGAACCCCTTGCCCTGCGGTCTTTCGACGCACCGGCCGACGGCCCCCTCCTGCGCGGCTGGATCTCGACCCGGGCCGAGCTCGTCACCTGGGCGGGCCCCGCCTTCACCTGGCCGCTGGACGATGCCCAGCTCACCGCGTACGCCGCCGAGCCCGGACGCCACACCTGGACCGCCCACACCCCCGGCGGCCGCGCCCTCGGGCACGTCTCCGTGCGCGGCACCCGCCTGGGCCGCGTCCTCATCGCCCCCGAGGCCCGCGGCCGGGGCCTGGGAGAGACGCTGCTCACACTTGCGATCGGCCGCGCCTTCGGCGAGCTGGACCTGCCGGAGCTCGACCTCGGCGTCTACACCCACAACACCCGGGCCGTACGGCTCTACGAGAAGCTCGGCTTCCGCTCCGGACAGGTCCTGCCGGACGTGGAGGAGGTCGACGGCGTCCGCTGGTCCGCCCTCCAGATGCGGCTGCCGCGTCCCGGGCGATGACAATGGACGGGTGTCCACGACTGCGCCCGCCACGCCCGACCTGCACGCCGACTGCGCGAACTGCTTCGCGCTCTGCTGCGTCGCCCTGCCCTTCGCCAAGTCCAGCGACTTCGCCCTGAACAAGGCCGCCGGAACCCCCTGCACCAACCTCCGGCAGGACTTCCGCTGCGGCATCCACACCCGGCTGCGCGACAAGGGCTTCCAGGGCTGCACCGTCTTCGACTGCTTCGGCGCGGGCCAGCAGGTCTCCCAGGTCACCTTCGGCGGCCGGGACTGGCGCAGCCACCCCGGCACGGCCGGCCCGATGTACGAGGTCTTCCCGGTGATGCGGCAGCTGCACGAGCTGCTCTTCTACGTCACCGAGGCCCTCTCCCTCCCCGCCGCCCGCCCGGTCCACCCCGAGCTGCGCAGTGCCCTCACCGAGACCACCGAGTGGACCGCGGCGGACGCGCAGGCCCTCACCTCCCTGGACGTCGGCGCCCTGCGCGGCCGCATCAACACGCTCCTGCTGCGCACCAGCGAACTGGTCCGCGCCAAGGCCCCCGCCCGCAGGAAGAACCACCGCGGCGCCGACCTGATGGGCGCCCGCCTCGCGGGCGCGGACCTGCGCGGAGCCAATTTCCGCGGCGCCTACCTGATCGCCGCCGACCTCGGCGGCGCCGACCTGCGCCAGGCGGACCTGATCGGCGCGGACTTCCGCGACACCAACCTGCGCGGCGCGGACCTGCGCGACGCCCTCTTCCTCACCCAGGCCCAGCTGAACGCCGCCCACGGCGACGCCGCCACCCGCATCCCCGCCTCCCTGGCCCGCCCCGCCCACTGGTCGTCGTAGCGGGGCGGCGCCGAGCCCGGAACCGGGGCCCCGGCGCCGGAGCAGGGGCGGTTCAGCCGCGGGCCACCGGCCCCAGCCGCGCGAGCACCCGCTCCCGCAGCACCTGGTACTCCTCGAACCGCCTCGGCAGCCGCCCCTCGGGCCGCGGCCCCATCAGCCGGGCGCCGGTTATCCGCTGGCCCCGGCGGAACTGCTCCCGCGTCAGGTCGAGCTGCATCCCGCCGGGCAGCACGTTCCAGGTGTGGAAGCCGTGCTGCTCCCCGTCCAGCCAGACCTCCCCGACCATCAGCTCACCCCCCATCAGGTCCTGCACCACCAGGGCGGTGACGTCGCAGTGCCCCCAGGCCGGGTTCTCCGCGCTCCATGGCTCCCGCTCGACGTCGTCGGGCGAGCAGGTGTCCGCCGCCCAGCCGGCCCGGATAGCCGCGGCGATGTCCTCCAGCGTCGTAGGCATGTGCGTCATGCCTCCACCCTGACAGCCGCCACTGACAACGAGCCGCCCCCGCAACCGGTGCAACCGGTCGCGTGATTGACGGAAAGTCGGACACATGTCGGCGAATCGGCCCACCGACACGCCCACCTGTTGCGCCGAACGGCCGTTCCCCGGTCACCCTCTCGAACAGCCCCAGCACGCCGGGACGACAATCATTGCCCGGCGTCACCCCCCGTGATACACAGAGTGACCGTACGTTCTTTCGCACACCCGCCCGCCCAGGCCCAGGTCAGAGCGCACGAGCGGGCCACGGCCCGGGAAATCGGGCAAAGAGAGCCGCCAAGTCGACATACGGCGGCGGTTTCATCAGCGAAGATAGTGCGTGACCCCTGCCGTCGGGCACGGGCAATCGGAACTACCCATACAGGGGCGGTGAGTTACATGATCCTGGCAGCCGAAAAAGGCGACATCACCACCATCATCGGCGGAATCGCCCCGAACTGGGGCCCGTTCGGCAGTCTCGGCAACGAAGCGAAGGTCATGATCGAGGTGGTCATGGCCGTGGCGATCCTCCTCTGCCTCGGCATCGCCATCTGGGGCGCCGCCAAGCAGCGCATCGGCGCGACCGCCCTGCGCGACACGTTCAGCGCGGAACAGGGCAAGGGCCTGATCGTGGCCGGCCTCACGGGCGTCTTCATCATCGGCTCCCTCGGCACCCTGTTCACCATCGTCTACGGCATGGCCGTCTAGCCGGGACACCGTCCCCTGCGCCCCGGCGCAGGGGAAAGCCCCGGGCTTGCGGACCTGACGAGGACTCACCACACCGCATCCACGCGGAACCAGCGCTACCGTCGTACGACGCGGAGGGGGCGGACCAGGAATGAGCAACGACGACCAGTACGGCGGCGGCCACGCAGACGTCGGCGGCACGGGCCAGACCCGCACCCGCCTCCCCGACGCCCCCGCCGACCCCTACGGCACCCCCCGCCGCACCCCCCGCGCCTCGCGCGGCCTGGTCACGGTGGTCGGCGTGGTGGTCCTGCTGGTCGCCGCGATCGCGTTCGCGAACCAGGGCCAGGACGGCCCGCCCGCCACCCCCTCGGCGGACACCCCCCCGGCGGCCACCTCCACGGCCCCGACGGGCACCCGCCCCGTCGACGCCAAGAACGGCGGCGTCCCCCAAGGCTTCGCCCACGACGAACAGGGCGCCCAGTCCGCCGCTGCCAACTTCGCAGCGGTCCTGGGCTCCGACGGCATGTTCGACAGTGCCCGGCGCCGTGCCATCGTCCAAGCGGTGTACGTCCCGGACGTGGCGGCAGCACGCCAGAGCGACCTCGATCGCGTGTACACGGACCAGCAGTTCCTGGCCCGTATCGGTCTGGACAACACCGGCAGAGCACCGAAGGGCCTGACGTTCATCTCCCGCACCAACCCGCTGGGCACGAAGGCGGAGAAATTCGGTGGCGACACCGCCACCGTCTCGGTCTGGTTCTCGACCCTCTTCGGACTCGCGGGCGAGGGGTCGAAGAACCCCGTCGCCGAAAGCTGGTACACCAACACGTTCGAGCTCCGCTGGATCAACGGCGATTGGCGGATCTCCGATTTCACGCAGAAGGACGGCCCGGCGCCCGTCGGCCGGGATCAGAGAGCGGCCTCCGCCGAGGAGATGGCCGCCGCCGTGTCGCAGTTCGGGGGGCTCACTTATGCACGCTAACCGTCGCGGCCTGTCCCTCACGGCCGCAGCAGCAGCCGTGCAGACCACCCTGGTGCTCCTGGCCACCCGCGCAGTGGCCGCACCTCCCACACCCTCGGCGACGCCCAGCCCGCAGGCGAGCAACAACCCCTGCGACCTGATCCGAGGTCCGGCCAAGGACTACTGCGAACGCGGCGCCGGCGCCGCGCCCAACACCCCGCCGAAGACCGGCCTCGCCCCCAGCGACCCCACCGACGCCCTCAACCCCCTCGCCTCCCTGGCCAGGGGCTGCGCCGACGCCGCCGCCTGGATCGTCAGCGAACTCGGCAAGGCCGTCAACGGCACCGCCAACGTCGACTTCACCAACGGCGCCTTCCTCAAGCAGTACGCCGTCGTCTTCGCCGCCTCCACCATCCTCACCCTCGTGCTGTGGCTGCTCGCCGTCGCCAAGCGCGCCATCCGCGGCGTCCCCCTCACCACCGCCCTCTCCGAGGCCGTCGGCTTCCTGTGGCTGACCGTCCTCGCCTCCGCCTTCACGCCGCTGATCCTCTACACCGTCGTCTCGGCCACCGACGGGGTCACCGAGGTCATCGCCTCCGGTGCGGGCGGCCAGACCGACGTCTTCTTCGGCTCCTTCACCGAAGCCCTCAAGAAGGGCGACAGCATCGGCGGCGGACCGATCATGCTGATCGTCGTCTCCCTCGTCACCGTCCTCGCCGCCGGCATCCTCTTCCTGGAACTCTTCATCCGCGCCGCCCTGCTCTACGTCGGCGCCCTCCTCGGCGTCGTCGTCTACGCCGGACTCGTCGACCGCAACCTCTGGGGCCACGTCCGCCGCTGGGCCGGCATCATGATCGCCGTCATCCTCGTGAAACCGGTCATCGTCATCGTCCTCGGCCTCGCCGGAGCCCTGGCCGGCGAGAAGGGCCCCAACGCCTTCTCCGCCGTCGTCTCCGGCCTCGCCATCATCCTCCTGGCGATCTTCGCCTCCGCGATGATCTACCGCTTCGTCCCCGGCTTCGGCGACGAGATCGCCTCCGCCCGCGCCGGCCGCACCAAGGCCACCGACGGCGCCCAGGCCGCCGCCGTCATCAGCTCCCCGGCCTCCCTCGTCTCCCAGGGCATCAAGACCCACAGCTCCCGCGGCGCCCACCGCGGAGGCGGGGACGGCGGCGGCTCCGGCGGCCCCCGCCCCGCCAACCCCCTCTCCGGAGGCATGGCCGCCCACAGCAGCCGCCCCTCCGGCGGGGCCGGCGGCGGATCTGTCCCCTCCGCCGCACCCCCGCCCCGCAGCAGTTCGAGCACGAGGAACACAGGAGGTGACGGGCGTTGACGACCCAGTCCCACCAGCTCCACCCGGTCGCGCCCCGCCGCACGTATCTCATCGGCCGGGCCAGGCCGAACGCGATCGTCGGAAAGAACCGCGAGAGCGGCGAAATCGCCCTGATCATCGTCGGCGCGTTCTTCGGCATGATGAGCGGACTGCTCGTCCCCGACCTCACCCTGCGCATCGTCAGCCTCGCCGGCTTCCCCGTGCTCGCGCTCGCCGCCGTGTACGTCCCGTACAAGGGCCGCACGTTCTACAAGTGGTTCGAGATCAACCGCAGCTACAAGCGCACCCTGCGCCGCGGCACCACATACCGCTCCGGCGCCATGGAAGCCGGCGTCCGCGCCGCCGACGGCCGCGAGGTCGAGGTCGGCCCGCCCCCCGGCATCGGCCGCATCAGCTGGCTCGCCGCCCCCTTCGGCCCCGACGAGATCGCCGTCCTCCTCCACGCCGACCGCCGCACCGTCACCGCCGCCATCGAGATCGAGGGCCCCGGCGTCGGCCTGCGCGACAGCGAGGACCAGGAAGCCCTCGTCGACCGCTTCGGCACCCTCCTCAAGCACGTGGCCAACGGCGACGGCTTCGTCACCCGCCTCCAGATGCTCGCCCGTACGCTCCCCGCCGACCCCGACGCCCACGCCAAGGACGTCGCCCAGCGCGGCGACCCCGGCGCCCCCGTCTGGCTGCGCGACTCGTACGACCAGCTCCAGTCGATGGTGTCCACCTCCTCCGAGCAGCACCGCGCGTACCTCGTCGCCTGCATGCACTACACGCGCGAACTCGCCGCCGAAGCCCACACCATCGCCCGCGCCGTCACCCCCCACAAGGGCCGCAAGATCGACCGCGACGCCGGCCTCGCCATCGTCATGGCCCGCGAACTCACCGACATCTGCGCCCGCCTCGCCGAGGCCGACATCCGCGTCCGCCAGCCCCTCGGCCAGGGCCGCCTCTCCTCCCTCGTGCACTCCATGTACGACCCCGACCACCCCATCGACCACATCCAGGCCATGACCAAGCGCAACGCCTGGCCGGCCGAACTCGACGCCGTCGAACCCACCTACCTGCAGGCCAAGACCCGCGAGTCCTCCACCCGCGCCCCCTGGTGCCACGCCACCGCCTGGGTGAAGGAGTGGCCGATGACGCCCGTCGGCGTCAACTTCCTCGCCCCCCTGCTCGTCCACACCCCGGACGTGATCCGGACGGTCGCCGTCACCATGGATCTGGAGCCCACCGAAGTGGCCATCGAGCGCATGCTCACGGAGAAGACCAACGACGAGGCCGACGCCAGCCGCGCCGCCAAGATGAACCGCACCGTCGACCCCCGCGACATCGCCGCACACGGCCGGCTCGACCAAAGAGGTGAAGATCTCGCCAGCGGTGCGGCAGGAGTCAACCTCGTCGGGTACATCACCGTGTCCTCGCGTTCGCCGGAAGCCCTCGCCCGCGACAAGCGGACCATCCGCGCCTCGGCCGGCAAGTCCTACCTGAAGCTGGAGTGGTGCGACCGCGAGCACCACCGCGCCTTCGTCAACACCTTGCCGTTCGCCACCGGCATCCGACGCTAGCTGGAGGGAAGTGCCGCTCATGCGAGATCCGCTGTCCGCGCTGACGGACGCCTTCACCAGCTTCCTCTTCGGCAAGGTCGAAACCACGCGCCTGCCCGTCCGCACCTCCACCGGGCAGGCGCAGGCCGTCTACCTGCCCACCGCCGCCCCCGGACTCGGCGACTCCGGTGTGATCATCGGCCGGGAGGTGTACAGCGGGAAGGGCTACATCTACGACCCCTTCCAGCTCTACGGACAGCAGCTCCCGGCCCCTCACTGGCTGGTCCTCGGCGAATCCGGCAACGGCAAGTCCGCCCTGGAGAAGACGTACGTCCTGCGCCAGCTCCGCTTCCGCGACCGGCAGGTCGTCGTCCTCGACGCCCAGGGCGAGGACGGCGTCGGCGAGTGGAACCTCATCGCCCAGCAGCTGGGGATAACCCCCATCCGCCTGGACCCCATCGCCGCCAACGACGACGGGATCCGTCTCAATCCCCTCGACCCGGCGATCACCACGACCGGCCAGCTCGCGCTGCTCCGCACCATCATCGAAGTCGCCATGGGCCACGGCCTCGACGAACGCTCCGGCTTCGCCCTCAAGGTCGCGCACGCCTACGTCGTCGAATCCATCCGCGACCGCCAGCCCGTCCTCACCGACATCGTCGAACAGCTCCGCTACCCCAAAGCGGAATCAGCCGAAGCCATGAACGTGGCCATAGACGACGTCCGGGCCTGGGGCCTCGACGTGGCACTCGTCCTCGACCGGCTCGTCGACGGCGACCTGCGCGGCATGTTCGACGGCCCCACCACCGTCGGCATCGACCTCGACGCCCCGCTGATCGTCTTCGACCTCTCCCACATCGACCGCAACTCCATCGCCATGCCGATCCTGATGGCGATCGTCGGCGTGTGGCTGGAGCACACCTGGATCCGCCCCGACCGCAAGAAGCGCATCTTCCTCGTCGAAGAGGCCTGGCACATCATCAACAGCCCCTTCGTCGCCCAGCTCTTCCAGCGCCTGCTGAAATTCGGCCGCCGCCTCGGCCTGTCCTTCGTCGCGGTCGTCCACCACCTCTCGGACGTCGTCGACGGAGCAGCGGCCCGCGAGGCCGCGGCCATCCTCAAGATGGCCTCCACCCGTACGATCTACGCCCAGAAGGCCGATGAGGCACGGGCCACCGGCCGCGTCCTCGGCCTACCACGCTGGGCCGTGGAAATCATCCCGACCCTGACCCCCGGCATCGCCGTCTGGGACGTCAACGGCAACGTCCAGGTCGTCAAACACCTGATCACCGAAGCCGAACGTCCCCTCGTCTACACGGACCGCGCCATGACCGAATCCTCCACCGCCCACCAGCTCCCCGACGACCTCCTGGCCGCCGAACTGGAGGCGGAACAGCGCGCCCTGCTCAGCGAACGCCACCAGGGCGGCGGCCCGGGCTCCGCGACCACGGTGGCCTGAGCCCCGTGCACGAGGAACGCCGCGCGGGCGGCATCCCGGACGGCCTCCTGGTCGGCCTCCTGGCCTTCCTGCTCGGCCTGGCCGTCCTGGTCTGGTCATCGACGGGCCTGGCCGCGCTCTTCTCCCGGGGCAGCTGGCCGGCCACCGTCACCTTCACCCGCACCCCGGGCGCGATCCGCGCCCTGATAGCGCAACCGCACGACATCCCGGGCGCCTGGCCGGACACCGCCCCGACGGCACTGTCGGGCTGGGGCCTGTTCTGGGGCCTGTTCATCGGCCAGCTGCTGATCCTGCTGGTCCTGGTGATCTTCACCCTGGGCGTCATCGCCCGTACGAAGGCCCGAGCCAAGACCCGGTCCACCCTCCCCGAGCAGTCGGCGCAGGAACCCGTTCCCGTGGGCCGGCCGGCCCACGGGAACCTGCCGGGCCAGGGAACCCGGCCCGCGCACGAGGGCTGGCGGTCACCGGAACCACAGCCGGCCCACGAGGCCCAGCCGACGTACCAGGCCCAGCCGACGCACCAGAGCCGGCGGGCGCACCAGAGCCGGCCGCTGCCCGAGACCCCCGGTGTGCACTACGCCCAGCAGGTGACCACGGCCCCGCCGGGGCCCCCGCCCGAGCAGTCAGACGCAGCCCAGCCGGCCCGCGCCGACGAGGCCTACCGCTACGGCTTCGGCTACGCCCCGGCCACAACCGCGTACCCGGCCGCCCCGAGCGCCCACGACCGGCGCCTCGTGTACGCCGACCCCGCCGACCGCCACCGCGCGGCCGCCCGACGGCTGGCGGACGCCCCCGCCGCAGCCCTCGTCGTCACCTCATCCCCCACGCTCTGGGAGCAGACCAAGGACGCCCGCGCAAAACTCGGCCCGGTGCTCCTCTACGACCCCTCGCACCTGTGCGACACCCCGGCCCGCATGCACTGGAACCCGGCCCACGACTGCGCGGACCGGGACACCGCCGCGGCCCGCGCCACGGCCCTGCTGGCCCCCGTACAGCCCCAGGCCCGCATGGACGCCGCCATCACCGACACGGCGGAAACGCTCCTGCGCAGCTGGCTGCAGGCCGTCGCCCTGGAGGACCGCCCGTTCAAGCAGCTGCACCGCTGGGCTCAGGGCACGGGCGCCCAGGACCCCGTACGCATCCTGCGCACCCACCCCCAAGCCGCCGCCGGCGCAGCCGGAGAGCTCGAAAGCGCCCTCACCGCCCACCCCGAACGCCGAGAGCAGGCCCAGCAGCTGACGGCGCGGACCCTCTCCTGTCTCACGTCCGTCCACATCCGCGAAGCCTGCAATCCGAACCGAACAGATGCGCTGACGCTGGCTTCGTTCGTCGCCGAAGGGGGCACCCTCTACGTGGTGGGTGAGCCCTTGGAAGACCCCCGTACCCACCCGGGTGCGATGCCCCTGCTGACCGCACTCGTCTCCAGCGTGGTCGAGCACGGCCGCCGCATGGCCGGACGGTCATCCCACGGCCGGCTCGACCCACCACTCACCCTGGTCCTGGACGACATCGCGGCCGTCGCCCCGATCCCCCAGCTGCCGGAGCTCCTCCTCGACGAGACGCTGCCGCTGCTGGCCCTGTGCCGCAGCCGTGAGCAGGCCCGCGCCCGCTGGCCGGAGGCCGCCCTGCCCTAGGCCAACGGCGGCCGTTCCTCACGCCGTCACGGCCGCACCAGGACGTACTCCCACTCCTGCGCGTCCGGATCCCCCGGCACCGACACGACGTGCCCGCTCGCCACGAACCCGAACCGCCGGTAGAAGGCGGCGGCCCGCGCATTCGCCTCGTGCACGAACAGCCGGACGCGCACCGGCGTCGGCTCCTCCAACGACCAGGCCCAGTCCACCGCGGCCTGGAAGAGGTCCTCCGTCAGCCCGGTCCCGCGCTGCTCGGCCCGTACGAACACCCCCACCAGATGCACCTGGGTCTCCGCCACGGGAAACCCGAAGAAGTCGTCGGTGCCGCCTTCCTCCACCAGTGCGGTCACCGACCCGTCCCACTGCCCGTCGGGGGCCTCGGCGATGAACTGCCGGGCGTACCTGCCCTCGGCAGCGCGCGCGGTCCGCTCCTGCCAGTACGCGTCGGAGCGCCCCGCGGCCTCCTGCACGGTCTCCAGGAAGGCGACCGGCGCCGCCGGATCGCTCAAGGCAGAGAGCCGCAGCTCCTTGACCTGCTCCCACTCGTCGGGAAGCACCGGCCGTATCACATGCTTACTCATGATCGAAATCCAATCACGGGTGACGCCGTCGTGCACCGAAACGGGCCGTGAACGCAGAAAAGCCCCGCACCAGATACCTGGTGCGGGGCTTCCCGCAATGATTGTTCGGCGGCGTCCTACTCTCCCACAGGGTCCCCCCTGCAGTACCATCGGCGCTGAAAGGCTTAGCTTCCGGGTTCGGAATGTAACCGGGCGTTTCCCTAACGCTATGACCACCGAAACACTATGAAATTCAGAACGCTGGCCAGCAACACAGCCGTTCGTTATTTCAGAACTAACACAGTGGACGCGAGCAACTGAGGACAAGCCCTCGGCCTATTAGTACCAGTCAGCTCCACCCGTTACCGGGCTTCCACATCTGG